>JAEHCK010000092.1 GCA_020696345.1 Thermoplasmata archaeon
GGGGTCTCCACAGACCACCTTTGTAACCCCGATAACCCCGACGCCCTTTGAGCCGTATAGTTCCTTCAGCTCTTTCGCGTTGTGTGCAATTTTTGCGATGTCAATATCCATCCTAGGTGTTGTCATGCAAGTCACTCTATTCCTCTATCCATCTATTCATCGGGCTGTCCCTCGGACAGTTCTGGAAATACTTCGAATATCCTTTTGACAAGCTTTTCGCATCCATACTTTAGAGCATCTGTCGTTGGTAGTTGGTATCTCTCTTCATACTCTGTTATGGTTTCTTTGATCTCCTGTTCTGTCATGTCTTCATGGTTTAATGTGATGGCAATTACCTTTGATCTTGAAAATACCTCTAATAGCTCTATCTCGCTTTCCAGTGTCGGCATTGGCATATAGGGGAAATCCCCGATGTTCTTTCTTTTCGGAGGGTGCTGAACTATGATCGCCCGTGGTCTCGCACCCCGAATAATGGCGCATGCACTAAGGTATGCCGGATGGCTCAATGCGCCCTGGCCTTCAACTATGATTATGTCCGGATGTTCCGTATCATAGGCCTCCATGACTGCGTTTTCCATCTCTCCTGTCATGAACTCCTCGATAATAGCATCTATTGCAACGCCATACTTTGCGCCTTGAATCAATCCAGTCTGGCCAGTTGCAATGAAGGCGACGTTCAGACCCTCCTTTTTCAGTGCTTCTACAAGTATTATCGATGTGGTTCTTTTTCCAACCGCGCTGTCTGTCCCAAGTATGGCCACTATTGGTATCTTTACCTTAAGAATGCGCCCGGAGAAGAGATGGAGATCCTTTTTAGCGGAAGGCTTTCTAATATCATATATCTTGACCCCGTATTCTTCTGCCTTTTGCATAAACTCGTCATCTTCAGTAAAGAACTCATGAAGGCCATTTACTATGTTCATTCCTTTTTCTATGGCACTGAACATTATCTTCCTCTGTTCCTTCGTAAGAAATGCCTCAAGGGGTGCAACACCATATATGAAATATTCTGGAAAATATGTCAATCTATCAACGGCATCATCGAGGTCATGGAATATCGGTATCCCATTTTTTATTCCATCAAGATATTCCCCTGCATCCATATCCACCTTAGTGCTATCAATAACCCCAACGATCTCATACTTTTCCGAGTGCCTGACAAGTCCATTTGTAATCTTCCCATCCATCTTTCCAAATTGGTTTTCACAGTATACTATTGCCTTTGCTTTCATGGGTTATCACCTAAATTGATTGATTTCTTAATATCCATTATTGAATACATTAATTGGAGTAGTATATACTTATCGATAAGGGGCTCTGAATTTATTGCGTATAACTCAAATTATGGGTATAATACGTTCGCTTAACCCCTGTAATTTGAGTTATAATACCATCTTGCCCTATAATACTGCATGAACTTTGATAGTAAAAATAATTATGGTAAATATCCACAAGCCCTGATTGTGAAACTCCATGAAGAATTAACCCTGAGAAAATATTCAGCTCGAACCAGTAAATTATATGCTTCCATCATTGAACAATTCCTAAGATATGGTAGATCTCCAAGAGAATTTTTGTTGCTTCGCTCAGATAAAAGCAAGTCCACAATGCGGGTGTACTATTTTGCTCTAAAAGGTCAAATAAGGAAAGCTTCCATATCTATTATGTTAAATATTGCAGAAGGTTATGCAAGAAGATCTAATCGTGAATTTAGACAATTCTTGAATTACGCTCATGGATCGTGTGCTGAGGTTCAATCAGCATTATATGTCGCTTTTGACCAGAAATATATTTCACAACAGCAATTTAAAAATATTTATAAACGTACTGAAGAGATCTCAAGAATGGTCACTAGTTTTTCTATTTATTTGCGTAATAAAATTGCTAAGTGAAAAATGCAAACAACTCCCCAAACTCCCTAAACTCACACACTCCCCAAACCCACATACTCCCTAAACTCACACACTCCCCAAACTCCCCAAACTCTCGACTCTTTAGACCCTCAACTCAAATTAAGCCCGAAACAAATTATCCCTTTAACTTTAACTTTTACATTTTACAATTACCTGATCAAAATGTCTACAGCTTACTTTCAATTACCCCTTCACCTATAGAAATATATACTATTGAAAGTAATATGATCTCGAATGGACCGAAAAAACAGATCATTGCAGCAGACCATATCAAATTTGGAATATCGAGAAAATGTTTCCTCCGGTACTGAGTTATCTCATATGCGTGGAGCTAAGATCTTTTCTATAAACGAAATTTCCAAAATAATTAAAGAACATCTTGAAGGTAACGAGAGCCTGAACAACATCTGGCTAAGGGGGGAGATCTCAAATTTTACCGATCACCGTTCGGGGCACATGTATTTTAATTTGAAAGATGAAAATAGTGTGATCTCATGCATAATGTTCCGCCATGCAAATCAAGATCTTAAGTTCAAACCCGAACACGGAATGAAAGTACTTGGATTTGGAAGCATAGGAGTATACCTCCCTCAAGGTAGATATCAATTCATATTAACTGACATGCTGCCAGATGGCCTTGGAGCATTACACCTTGCATATTTACAACTTAAGGATAGACTATCAAAAGAGGGGCTGTTTGCTATTGAGCACAAAACACCGATTCCACGATTTCCGCGTACGATCGGTGTCATAACCTCACCCACTGGTGCAGCTATTCGTGATATCATTCGTATAGCCACACGGCGGTTCCCCGGGATCAAGATCTTACTGGCGCCCAGCAAGGTCCAGGGCGAGGCGGCGCCCGAACAGCTCATTACCGCAATGGCCCGGTTGCACAATGCTGGCGATATCGATGTGATCATAATTGGCCGTGGCGGTGGCTCGCTTGAAGACCTATGGGCGTTTAATGAGGAATCGGTGGCACGTGCAATATTTGACGCTACTATTCCAATAATTTCTGCAGTGGGACATGAAACCGATTTCACCATTGCCGATTTTGTTGCGGACGCACGCGCAGAAACACCATCGGCAGCTGCAGAGCTGGCAGTCCCAGATATATCAGAGTTGACCAGGTCAATAATGAAAAACATTCAACAGATCAAACAACTACTGGAGAGCAAGGTCCAAAATTACCGGCTGCACCTGAACAGGCTTTTACAATCACCTGTTTTCACCCGACCAACCGATAGGATCGATTTTTATAAACAAAATCTAGACAATTTAATGAATTTATTTTCAAACAATATGGTTAGTTTTTACAAATTAAAACGATTGATCTTAAAAAACTCCACAGGTAAATTAACCGCTCTTGACCCTACGGCGATCTTGAACCGCGGCTATAGTATAACACTCAAATTACCCGAGCAGAAATTGGTCTCGAGTGTGGATACAATAGCAGAAAAAGACCAATTGAAGTTGATCCTAAAGGACGGCGCTGTTAGATGTGTTGTTGGAGAAAAATTAAAAGAAAATAAGTAAGGTGAGAATATGACGAGTAATGGTGAAAAATCCGAGCAGAAGATCCAAGATGATAATGATAAAGAACTCACGTTCGAGGACGCGTTAGCTAAGCTGGAAACATATGTACGGACCTTGGAACAGGGCGAGCTCACCCTTGACCAATCATTAACTATATTCGAGGATGGGATGAGATTTGCCAAATTTTGCACTAAGAAGTTAGATGAAGCCGAGCAAAAGATCGAGATCTTACTTGAAAAAGATGGTGACCTGATAAAAGAGGATTTCGAGGCGCCGGAAGAATAAAATTTGATCAGTTAATGATATCAAGTCTGGGAGTCGAGAGTCTATGGAGTCAAGGGTCAAGATTTGGCCAGGTTAACGTTCGGATCACTAGGCTAATTTGACTTGTCAAATTAACTCGGGGTAAAAATTCTATTATTTAATGGGCTTGATGATTTTTTTTCAGGCAGTATCCTTCTCTAGTATTACTCGTTGACCATCCACCCAGAATTCGATCTCGTCTTTGCTTGACAAATTTAGTGCAAGTGCGATATCCTTTGGGATTCTGAGAATCAAACTTTTCCCATATTTTTAACCAGAAACTTAAGCATATCCACAAGCAAAATATAAATAAATTCAGTTAGTTGAAGAAAATAAAGATCGAATGATCTCCCAATAAAATTTGATCATAATATATGAATTGTTTGAAAGAGGGTGCGGTTCTTGAAACCCAGAGTAGTGAATAAGATCTCAGTAGTTTTGATCGCTTCATTTCTTTTTTTGATCCCAAATTTCGGTATGAATTTCAGCGCGTCCTTCGATCCAGTGAGATCTGAAGTTTATCAACCTTATAATTCATTTAAACAATACATTTGGGGTGGCATTGGTGCACACGAAGATGCTGGATTCGGTTGGAATTTAACGATCATTGAAAATCTTAATGGTGATCAATTCCCCGACCTGGTAATAGGAACACCCTGGTTTAATAGCGATTTTATTGTTGATATTGGTGCGGTTTACATTTTTTATGGCAAGTCAAATTCGGGTTTTGATAATCTCAATTACTCCGAAGCGGATGTCAGGATACTCGGTGAGGTGGCGGGTGATAAATTTGGCTGGGATGTTGCAGGCGCAGGCGATGTTAACGGCGACGAAATCGATGATCTGATCGTCGGTGGCCCGGGTGCAAACAATAACCGCGGACGTGCCTACATTTTCTACGGCGGTAACATACCAACCCAGGCAGTGCAGGCCGACCAGATCTTGGACGGGCAAGAATACGGCATCCCAATTGGAGGATATTACGGTAGTGCGGTTTCTGGTGCTGGAGATATTGATAATGATGGATTTGATGATGTGCTTGTCGGTGCACCCGGGTCTGATGTAACGGTGATCACCTATGGGTATGATGAACTTGTAAAGATATATCCGAATATCTGGGATGATGACCCGACTACACAGGGAATTATAACATTTGATAAAGGCGCTAATAATACAGCAAACGACCTAAACACCTGGGGTCGCATGGCTGGTGACGATGGCTGGGATTGGATCGATGCTATTAATGATACTACTGATCGTGTGTATGGTCACCATGTAACGACGCCAACACACGGTACGACCATCGACTTGGCAGACTGTTACGGCCCCTGGGAACCCGATGGCGCTGACGGTGACAACCTGACCAGAGGCAATCGGTCAGCATTGGAGGTTATGACCGGACGTACGCATGACGTGCAAAACCCTTATGGTGCTCCAACTCCCGGCAGTGGTGATCCAATGACCAGTGCTGGCTGGGGAATTGAATTCAATATTACATCCGAGATGATGAGCTATATTTCAGGCAATTCTACCATCAGGGTTTCGTTCGATTATGAATCGCACGACCTGGAAAGGGTTTTGGGTACGACTCCAGCTACAAAGGGTACCGAAGAAATATGCACTATCCGCTCGAGGATCTGGAATAATTCGGGTAAATATTATCTGGGTGACATAATTAAAAATAACGAAAGATATATATTTTATCACTACCAAGAATTTGGCAATCCGGCCTGGCTCATGGTCTCTGACAACTTTGAATACGATATTTCAAATTTCATAGATGGCGCAGGGACATATTATTGGGATTTTGGGTGTTCGTTTGGATATTCTGACATAAATCAAAATAATAATGACCCGGACGAGGGAATATTGACATACTTTGATGATGTCTCAATGGTCATTACCAATGAAAGGAATGTACTGATCCAGGGTGCTCGAAATAGTGGTTTTGGGACCGCCCTGGCACCGATCGGTGATATCAACGATGATGGTTTTGATGATGTGATGATCGGTGCGCCTGATCTGGATAGTGGATATGCTGCATTGTTACACGGAAAAAAAGGATTCAGGAGTCAAGAATCGATCAACCTTGCAACTATTATTTTGACTGGAAAAGAGTCGGGAGATAAATTCGGTTATTCTATTGCCAACGCTGGCGATGTTGATAATGATGATATCGACGATGTAATAATCGGCGCACCGGGTGGAGACTATGCCACTCTGTATTATGGCAGTACCTTGAACACACCACCATTACTACCCGATCTATGGGAAAAAGATGCCGACAAAGGAACACCACAGATCGAATTCGACTCCGGTCTAAAAACCACTGGAAATACTTTTGGGCTGAACGGTGCGGATGATGGCTGGGATATAGGGAATGGTGTATACTCCGCTGGAACTGCGGGGTCTTCTGTAAAGTACAATGGTGCCGATATTCCAAACCCCATGCAAGTTGCTATTGATAAACAATTATTGATCGGTATCGGTGCTCATTTTGGTGATAGTGCAAAACCTGACAGCGGTGCATATGGTGTGGAGTTCTCGATCTCGCAGGATATGGTAGATCTCATTGAATTGGGTGGTGACGCCGTTATCTCTTATGACTGGCACTTTGAGAACCTGGAACTGGAGAATGATGAGACTATCTGGATAAAAACATTTATTAGGAACTCTACAGGTGGTTTTGACCTGGGTTGGAACCTGGACCAGGGTGCTTCAGGCGGAAATAAAGACCTAACCAACGAAATATTTTGGACAGATGCACCATATGATGAACATGACATGTTTATTCAAAGGTGTTCGGAATATTTTATAAAACCGGGATCACACTACCTCGACCTTGGCGGTAAGATCCGAGCCTGGACAAGTTCAGGTACTAATGTAGAAGATGGTCTTTTCCATTTCGATAATGTCTATTTACGCATAAACCCGGCACCTGACATCAAGTTGAAAGGCCCGGTGGGGAGTGGTTTTGGACATAGTGTTGCTTCCGCTAAATTGAACAATAACGATTATGGTGATATTATCATTGGCGCGCCATATTATGACACGCCTAACGGTGCAGACTCGGGTGCGATCTTCGGGTTCTTCACAGGACCGGACTCAGATGAACTCTTGTTGGCCGAGAATGCCGAGTATATGACCTATGGTGAGCATGCCGAAGATAATCTTGGTTGGCAAATTACGGATGGATTTAACCTGGATACGGACGAGTTTAGTGAGATCGCCGTGACCGCGATCAACTATGACTCGGCAACAGAAAATGATTTGGGTAGGGTCTATGTATTTTACATTACAAAAGTACCCCGTATTCGATTGATATATCCTACAGGCGGTGAGGTTCTGAGCGCCAACATAATCATCAATGCAACCGTCTCGGACCCAGATGATAATATCGACACTGCTCTAGGCGTGTTTTTCTATTATTCCACAGATCTTGTGGATTGGATCGAAATTGGTAATGACAGATCACCGGAAGGGGTAAACAACAATATCTACAAGTACACCTGGGATACGACAGTACTTACGGACGGCACGGACTATTACATTAAAGCCGAGGTGCATGACCTGGAACTCAATATGGGTGTCAACATATCATTACCCGTGACCATCGATAATCCACACATGCCGGAACTAACTATCCTGCAACCTCAATTAAGTGAGATCCTTAGTGGAGATGTGATGGTCAAGGCGTTGGTTAAAGATTCCGAGCGAGATACTATTGGCGCTGGGATCAATACAACTATTGGTGTCCGATTCTTGTTATCTTATGATATGGTAAGTTGGGACCTAATAGGGGTAGCCAATTCTGGTAAAGATGATGTTTACGGTATGTTGCTGAACACCACTACATATATTGATGGTGAGTATTGGTTAAGGGTAACAGCTACAGATCTGGACGGTTTTGAGGTGGAGGAAACCATAAATGTGACCATTGACAACCCCAGCCGCGCACCCAACATTTCAATTCTTCCAATTGCAGGTCTACCGGAATTATCCGGCATGATAACGGTCCGGGCATTCGCCTTTGACTTTGATAATAACATAAACGAATCGGGTGTTACATTCTATATCTCGTCAGATGACAGCTTGAATAAAGATAATTGGCAGGCAATTGGCAACGACCCAGAACCGGAGGTCAATAGTACTGGTGCAGCAATATATTCAATAGAGTGGGATACGACAACCCAAACCGATTACTGGTATCGACTGAAGGCATTCGTAAATGATACGGACGGACTCACAAATGAAAGTGAAATAATTGACCTGAGGCTCCATAACAAGGCGATGAACCCGCCGGCCATCGAACTGGTCTTACCAATCGGTGGTAAGACCCTGGAACCAACTCAGGTAATTACGGCTCGAGTACGTGACCTGGAAAACAATATTGATCATAATGGTGTATTCTACTATTATTCGCCCGATAAAGTCCATTGGCATCTTCTCGGCAACTCGCCGATACCCAGTGAGACCAATAACGAACTCTACACACTCATTTGGACAACTGACACTGACGACGTTCCGGATGGTGAATATTGGTTGAACGTATCGGTATCCGATACCACACCATTAACCAGCTGGGACATTACAGATGGACCGGTCATTGTTCATAACTTGCAAAACAACTCACCGGCTTTGGAGATACTTTCCCCCATCGAGGGACAATATATAAACGGTACATTCACAGTTCGGGCACTTGCCCATGATATGGAAGATAATATCGATCAACTGGGCGTGACATTTTTTTATTCATCGGATAGAGAAGATTGGACCGTCATTTCAAATGTGCCCTTGCCATTGAAAGGTGAAAAGATATATGAACTCCCCTGGGCCACCACGAAAGTCCCGGATGGCAAGTATTGGTTAAATGCGGAAGCAACCGATTATGATGGTGAAAAAGGCACAGCCGAATCTGATCATTTCTTCATACATAATAATCCTGATAACCCACCAGTAGTTAGATTTCTTGGCCCGCACTCCGGTGAATATAAGGGCGCTATCAAATTAAATGCCTCTGTTTTTGATCTGGAGAAAAATCTTGATGAAAATGGTGTAAGGTTCTATTATTCAGTTAACCAAAAAACGTGGACACTGATCGGTAACGATCCGAAAGGTGATCTGGATCTGGAGGGGCAAAATAGAATTTATTCGATCAAATGGGATACTACAGGGGTGGATGATTATTTTTACTGGCTGCGTGCAAGTGCACGTGACCTGACAGATCTTGAAAGCCATGATCTCTCGCAAAACAGTATAATCGTGCACAATAATGATAATAATCCGCCAATAATATTCTATATTAGTCCAACTGAAAATGATTTTATTGAAGCACGACAGAATATCAAAGTTAGAGTAATAGATCTCGAGGATGATCTTGATACAGTATCATTTTACTATTCGAAAGATAATAAAACATGGACAAATATTGGAACTATATCAACATCAATTGAAAGTGATGAGTATTTCAATGCCATCTGGTCAACCGAGGACTTGGTCAATGGTAAGTATTATCTCAAGATTATTGCAACAGATAGTGAAGAAAAGTCAAATGAGGTGATTCGCGGCACGTTCGAGGTCACCCGGGGCACGTCACCATCGGCAAGATCGAAGGCGTCACCGTTGGATCTTCTTTGGTGGATCATTATTGTCATAATAATTATTGTTGTAATGTTTATAATTATTTTCTTGATACTTCGTCGTTCAAAACAGCGTGAGAAGGAATTGATAGAAGATGTGGCAGCGGAAATGCAGCAATCCAAGGTGCTCGAAAGCGAGATCGGGACCGGGCCCAAAGCAAAAGCTGGTGTCGGTGGCACTGGTTATGTAGGGATAGGTGAAACCGATGGTCTTCAAACATATATGCCAGCGTCCCAGGTACCAACTCAAGAGCAGGCAGTACCACGGGCGCCCGAATTACCACTGGCCCAGATAGACCATCAAGTACCACAATTACTTCCTGCAAAAATCTCGGTAAGTAAACCCACAACTGAAGTTCCGAAGCAAACACCAACAAAAAAACCCACTCATGAAACTGAATTACCACCAGATATTGAACTGCCACCTGATATCGACATACCAGCAGCCAACCAAAAAATCGATCGATTACTTGAAAAAGATGGTTAACCGAAAAAAGATGACATTTAGGATGTTGGACGTTACAATTCATTATTAGGATGTTCTATATTTCGATTAATTGTTAGGATGTCCTAAAGTTAGGTCATTGGTTATAGGTAATAGGTTCTCAATCTATATCGCTAGATACCTATAACCTAAGTCCTAGGGGTTAGAATTCTGTTTAAATCTAGTTATCAATATAAGAATTCTAAGCCTAACCAATTTACCAGAATAAATTGTTCTGAGCTAAAAAATCCAAATGGAATTTTTTACCCCTCAAACAAAAATAAGAATAATTCTTAAAATTAGTTTATTTTTGTTATCCACCTATTACCTTTATCTAGCATCCTGTTATATTAGCGCCATATCCAACATCCTGACATCTCAACGACATATACAACTTCTTAACATTTTCACTCATTAGCATATCTATTTACCATAACCTGCATAGGTGTGACGCCCAGCAGCAGGAATATCTTAAATTTATCTCTTAGATCGGGATTGATGCATGTACCCATAATTAATGTCGCATCCGAGGATATCCTACTTTTGATCTGGTTTGCGATGGCTTCAACTTCTGAAAGTGTCATATCCTGGCCGCCCGTTATGTTCAATAATACCTTTTTAACACCACCAAGCTCTACATGTAAAAGTTTTGAGTCCAAAGCCTCGAAGAACGCGTCTTTTACCCTAGTCTCACGACGACCCATGCCAAATGAGATCACGGCCACATTTCCGCCTTTTACTATGATCTTGAGATCTGCAACATCTACATTTATCAGACCTGGTTTGGTGATAAGTTCCATTAGCTCCAAGATCAGTTTGGGTATTAGCTTGAACTCGAATGCCTCATAGTACGGGAGTAGTATTACCAATTCAGCTTGCAGCCGTAATCTTTGTAAGATCTTGTTCATTGCATATACATTTTCAACCTTACTAAAATATCTGGGTAGACTGGCGATCAAAATTGTAAGTACATCCATATTTTCAATCCGGTCAAGAATGGCCGAAGCGTTTTTAATATCGTTTTCATCGTCCAGACATGTAATAATAAAAAGTAATTCTTTATCTTTTATGTCCTCTACCAGATCTTCTAGTGGTTTTGAAACATCATCCGAATCTGGCAATAAACTAATTACCG
Source organism: Thermoplasmata archaeon (assembly GCA_020696345.1). Taxonomy (GTDB): domain Archaea; phylum Thermoplasmatota; class Penumbrarchaeia; order JAEHCK01; family JAEHCK01; genus JAEHCK01. The sequence goes on from JAEHCK010000092.1 coordinate 11,014, forward strand.
ATGGATCTGGTTTTTTCTGCGACTTACCAATAATATCCGATATTTCCGGTATTGTCTGCGCAATGACCGGACCTTCCTCATCTTTGATCTCATCGATTTCTGGTTCTGGTGGTTCATGTGGTTCTGGTGGTTCAGATGGTTCTTGTGGTTCAGATGGTTCTGGTGGCGATCGCGGCTCGGGATCATATGTTGCTGTTGGATCGGGCCCGCTTTTTGGACGATCTTTCAAAATACCCAATCGCCTTTTTAACTGTTGAAAAAGCTCATGGGCACGCATGCGAAAACTGGACCGATTCTTGTGTTCGATAGGTGCGGGAGCCTCAATATCATACCCATCCTGTGACTCTTGCATACCCTCTGTTTCTATTAGTTCAGGTAGTTCGGGTATTTTCTGTACATTTTCTGCGCTTTCAGACGTTTCAGGCGTTTCAGATTCCGGGCCAGGGTTGAACATCCCAAAAAATGTGTCAAAAGTATTATCTTTGAACATATTAGAATGGTCATTTTGAATTTTTCTAACAATTATATTGCTTACCTCGCCCGAACTTAAGATCCCGATCTTCCTTGGTTGTGATGCACGGAATAATACTTCATCTTCATCCTGAGTAGATTCAACCATTTCAGATGCTCCAGAATACCTATTTATCAATACGGTTTAGCAATTATTAATGTTTTTGGTCAAGTTCGAGAGCCATTATGATAAACATTAAATAACCATTTCACATTCGTGGATAAAGATAAATATATCAAATATTGGAACTCTCTTCAACCGCCAATTTTAACCATTAGCAATTACAGGTAAGGTTTAGCCATGGTAGCAAGAGAATCTGCAAAAAAAACAATGAAAACCCAGATACAATATCCATCTACGGGTTTGGGTCTGGGTCTGGTACAAGTTTATACTGGTACCGGAAAGGGCAAGACCACTGCCGCCTTGGGTTTGGGGTTACGTGCAAGCGGAAAGGGATTCAAAGTTTACATGATACAGTTTATGAAAGGCGACATCGAATATGGTGAAATAACCGCCGTGCGTAAACTTGATGGGTTCGTGATCGAGCAATTTGGTCGACCCGACTTCGTGGATCGTGAGCACCCGGCAGAGATCGATATTGAATTTGCCAAAAAAGGACTTGCACGGGCCGAGAAAATAATAAAAGAAAAAGATTATGATATTTTGATACTTGACGAGATCAATGTTGCGATCGATTGGCACTTGCTCAGGCTTGAGGAGATCATTGATCTGATCAAAAAAAAGCCGAAAAATATGGAATTGATCCTAACCGGTCGGTATGCACATCCAAAGCTAATAGAACTTGCAGACCTGGTTACCGAAATGGAGGAGATCAAGCATCCATACCAGCAAGGAATTCTTGCAAGGGATGGTATTGAACATTAATTGGTAATAATAAATTGAAGAATTGTCACTGAATTTGGACAGAGGGAGGAGTAAAAAGGAAAGAGGGTTGAAATCTTGTCGTAAAAACCCACTTTCCACTAGCGTTTTGAATCAATAACGCTTAAAAGCGTCCTCTTTCCTGTTTGAAATTTAACATTATATCAGCGTTAAATCAATATGGCCTACAATAAAAAACCCTGAAGGTGGAATTTGGATGGATAAAGATAATAACGAAAAATTAAAAAAGATCGATGAAAAATTCGCGCAATGGGAAAATCTAACTTTGAAAAAAGTGTTAGAAAAACACCCCGAACGCAGAACCGAATTCGTCACAACATCCAGTGTACCAATTAAACGGTTATTTATTCCAACCGATGTCAATGACCCTAGCTATTTTGAGAGCTTGGGTTTTCCCGGTGAGTATCCATTCACACGCGGAGTACACCCGACCATGTACCGCGGCCGACTTTGGACAATGCGAATGTTCTCTGGGTTCGGAAGTGCTGAAGAGTCAAATAAGCGGTATAAATACCTGTTAGAACATGGTGAAACAGGTTTAAGCGTTGCTTTTGATTATCCGACATTATATGGCCATGATACCGACCATCAATTAGCGGCCGGTGAATTCGGCAAGTGTGGTGTTGCCGTATCATCATTGAAAGACATGGAGATCTTAATGAACAAGATCCCCGTGGATAAGATTACCACCTCCATGACAATAAACGGCCCTGCAGCAATAGTATGGGCATTTTATATTGCAAACGGTGAAAAACAAGGTTTTTCAAAGGCAGTGCTCGGTGGGACTATTCAAAACGATATCCTAAAAGAATATATTGCCCAGAAATCATGGATATTTCCACCCAAACCATCCATGCGCTTGATCATCGATACATTCGAATACGGATTCAAACACGTTCCGCGTTGGAATACTATCAGTATAAGTGGTTACCATATACGTGAGGCAGGTTCCACGGCGGTTCAGGAACTGGCGTTCACCCTGGCCAATGGGTTGACGTATGTACAATGGGCAATGGACCGTGGATTGGACATTGATGCATTTGCACCACGGTTGTCATTCTTTTTCAATGCACACAATGACCTATTTGAAGAGATCGCCAAATACCGGGCGGCACGTCGGATCTGGGCACGTGAGATGAAGGACCGGTTTGGCGCAAAAAAACCACGGTCATGGTGGCTTCGGTTTCACACACAGACCGCCGGTTGCTCGCTAACGGCTCAGCAACCAGAGATCAATATTGTACGTACTACCATCCAGGCTCTTGCCGCAGTATTGGGTGGAACCCAATCACTTCATACCAATTCCATGGACGAGGCCTGGGCATTACCCTCGGAAAAAGCTGCACGTATTGCATTACGCACTCAGCAGATCATAGCTCATGAGAGCGGAACTATCAATACGATGGACCCGTTCGGTGGGTCATATTATTTGGAAAGTTTGACAGACCAGATGGAAGAGGAAACTTACAATTATTTTGATAAGATAGAATCGCTGGGTGGTGTACTTGATGCCATCGATAAAGGGTTCTTCCAAAAAGAGATAGCTGATGCATCATATCGGTATCAAAAAGAGATCGAAACACACGAACGGACCATCGTGGGTGTAAACGATTATATATTGAAAGAAGAGAAATTGACAATACCATTATTAAGGATGGACCCTGAGGGCGAACTCAGGCAATTGGAGCGCTTGAAGAAACTACGCACCGATCGTGATAAAGGTAAATGGGAACGCGCATTGGATGGCGTTAAAAAGGCAGCCGAAGGTGATGCAAACTTAATGCCATATATACTGGATGCTGCGAAAGCGGATGCAACACTTGGTGAGATCTGTGATGTATTACGAGATGTCTTTGGTGAATACGAAGAGCCACCGACATTTTAAGGTTAGTATTACTTAGTGGATTGATGGTTTAATATTCTGTATTTTGATGTAGATGGGATTCGAATTGGCAAACAAACACATTTTCATTATTTCGCCTTCTCACATAGTATATATAACTGGCTCGCAATATTTGGATGATTTGTTCCTAATCCTAAAAAGAACTCGTGAAATTTCTTAGACAAAGATGGAAAAAATTGTGGTAGAAAAATTCCTAGTGCAGATGTGAATATACCATATATGCCAATACCAATATTCTTAACTATTTTCATATCAGATAATTCATTGATGATCTCTTTGGAACTCATTTCACCACAATGAATTTCTCCTTCGTAATAAATTGGATTTTTAACATATATTGACATTAGTTTTTTAAGACTTTTTTCAAACATCCTACTTTGTCTTATCCCAAGTCTTTCCCTATTGGGAGTGGTGATCACAAGTTTGCCACCTCTCTTCAATAATCTTTTCCATTCTTTGATGCCATTTATCGGTTTTTCCAAATGTTCTAATATCTCTCCAGCGAAAATTAGATCAAAAGTTTCATTTTTAAATGGCAAGCATGTTGCGTCACCAACAATAAAGGTTCCTCTATCCATTTTTTCTTTCAAGAAAGTAATTGGCCTTATTGAAATATCTACACATATTACTTCAGCAAATTTAGTAAATCTTAAAGTATAACAATATTTTGCACAACCAACATCCAATATTTTAATTTCTTTCTGATCAAAACCATTCAGGTCTTCAAGTAGCAGAATTTTTCTCAATTCATTGAATACCGAATCCCAACCATATTTTATCATCTTTCTTTCCCTTACACCAGCATTTCTATTGTGAAGAGCATCATACAACTCTTTCTTTGTTTTCATAAAATCTCACAATCCATCTTACAAATATCTCTAATTATTGGGTGGTAGTTTATATTTATGACTCTTCTTCGAATTTGGGTAATACCATATTGTTTTATAGCATTTATTATTAGATCACAAATCCAATAATTAACAACTGGGGTCGGGGGTTACAATTCAGGGGTCAGAATTCTCGACTCCTGACTCTTTAGACTCTTGACACTATGGACTCCCGACTCTTCAGTCTCCCGTCTCCCTCAACCACCGAACAGTCCTGCGTATACCCTCTTCGGACGATACTTTCGGCTGCCAACCGAGCGCCTTCAGTTTTTCGATCGACAGGTGCACCAGCGGGCTGTCCCCCACCCAGCCGCGAGAACCGCCCGTATATTCGTATTTCACATCGGTTAACCCCAGCTCGTCGGTGATTATGTCCGCCACCTTGTTGACATTCATGTACTCCTCCCAGCCAAGATTGAATATATTCACCTTATCCTTTGCATTCTTATAGGCCAGCATGATACCGTCTATGCAATCATCGATGTACATATATGACTTGCGCGATGTTCCGTCGCCGAGTATCTCCAGCCGTGTCGGGTCATTTTTGAGCTTGTGGTAGAAATCGAATGTCACACCGTGCGGGTGGCGCTCACCAACCACCGATACGAACCTAAACATCCACCCACGAAAACCAAACCCCTCGCAGAATGCCTGGATCAACGCCTCGCCAGACAGTTTGGACGCACCGTAGAACGATGTCTGGACAAGTGCAACATCCTCCGGTGTGGGAAATGTCTGTGGTTCGCCGTAGACCGCGGCCGAAGACGCGTACAAGATCTTTTTAACATCATTCACGCGCATTGCCTCGAGTATGTTGTAAGTGCCGATGGTATTTTGTTCCAGGTCGCGCCAGGTATCATCCAGACCGTGGCGGATGTCGGCGTTCGCAGCAAAATGCAACACCAGATCAAAACCGGAGAACTCTCGTTTTAAACCATCAAGATCCAGGATATCCATGTTAATGAATTTGAACTTCTCATCATCGAAATGGGCTCTTAAATGTTTGTCTGTGCTCGTCGATAGATTATCGATCACCAAAACCTCGTAACCCTCGGATAATAGACGGTCCACTAAATGGCTGCCGAGAAATCCCGCACCACCTGTGACTATTGCTTTCATTTTTTTCACCTGATACTTGAACTCTGCTGATATTCAAAAGGGTTTATATATATTTGCTGTAATAAAGATTGGTTCATGCTGAGAAATGATGAGGATAGATTTAATTACTATAACTACTGCTGGAATTGGTTTGTAGTTTCAGGTTTCAAGTTTAGAGTTTGGAGCTAATCTATTGCAACTAACTTCTGACTCTTGACCCACGACTCTTGACTTATAATTATAAATCTAGCACAAAAAAGGTGATCTCTATACAGAAAATAAACCAAGCCCTGATCTTAGCTGGCGGTGAAGGCTCCAGGTTAGGGGCGATAGCAAAAAATATCCCGAAATCCATGGTCGAGATAAACGGCAGGCCGTTCCTCGAATACCAGTTCGAGCTGTTGGCAAGAAACGGTATCACCAGCGCGGTCCTATGCGTGGGTTATCTTTGGGAACAGATAGAAGACCATTTTGGCGATATGTTCACCTCCGCTTCGGGGGCGAAATTAAACCTGCGCTATTCGGTAGAACCACGATTTCTCGGCACTGGAGGTGCGATCAAAATTACCGAGAGTTTCATCGACGAACTCTTCTTTGTCGTGAACGGCGATACATATTTATCCATTGATTATCAAACCCTTGGAAAGGTTATACGGCAAAAAGGCGTTGTTGGGGTAACTACTGTGTACGAAAACCCAAAGAAAGATATGATCGATAATATCCAGGTCGATGATGACGGATTTATTTTGAAATACGACAAACAACAACCATCACAAGCGCTGAACGGTGTTGAGGCCGGAGTGGCGATATTTAGCAAGAAATTATTACAATATCTTCCGGAAAAAATACCCGAGAACCAAAAAACTTCTTTAGAAACAGACATTTATCCCAAATTGATAGATCAACGCCAATTAGCGGGGTATTTCACCAATATCAGATTCTATGATATGGGAACCCCGGAAAGGATCGAGATCATCAGCGAGGTTCTATTATGATAATTTCCAGAACACCATTACGGATAAGTTTTGCCGGCGGTGGAACAGACCTGGCCGCGTTTTATAAGCAAAACACAGGCGCGGTTACCAGCACGGCGATCGATAAATATATTTATGTGACCATCAACAAAAAATTCGATGACCGTATCCGTGTGAGCTATTCCAAAACAGAGATCGTGAACCATATAGACGAGCTGAAGCACGGGTTGGTGCGCGAGGCAATGAAACTGACCGGGATCGACTCGGGGGTGGAGATCACGACAATTGCAGATATTCCATCACGCGGTACCGGTCTGGGGTCATCGAGCACACTGACCGTGGGTCTGTTGAATGCACTGTACGCATATCAGGGCATTTTGAAGTCACGACAAACACTGGCACGGGAGGCATGCAAGATCGAGATCGAGGCCCTGGGCGAGCCTATAGGAAAACAGGATCAATATATCGCCGCATTTGGCGGGATCCAACACATTCAGTTCAATTCCGATGAGAGCGTGTATGTGGACCCAGTGATCTGCACACCCACGACAAAAGCCACTTTGGAAAGATATATGTTGTTATTCTATACGGGCATCACCCGCAAGGCCGGGTCAATACTCAAAAAACAGATCAAGAATACCAAAAATAAACATGAAATTCTGATGAAGATGAAAGACCTGTCCGAGAATGTTCGGGATTGCATCAGTAATAATGATCTGACAGGTGTGGGTAAACACCTGCATCAGGGGTGGTTATACAAACGTGACCTCGCAAGCGGCATCTCCAACCTGGTCATTGACAGGTGGTATAAGAACGCTCTGAAAGCCGGTGCGTTGGGTGGAAAGATACTGGGTGCGGGCGGTGGAGGGTTCTTGTTGATCTTTTGCCAACCGAAATTTCAGAAAAAGGTGATAATGGCACTGAAAGAGTTGTATTGTATGCACGCTAAACTCGAGCCGCAGGGTAGTAAGATTATCTATGTTGAAGATATTGACCAGTGAGCCAGGAACTTTGATTTGGTTTTTTGGTGATTAGAGAAAAGATCAGTTAATGGTGGATACGCCCAAACCTTTGGTTTTCGCTTGGATGGTTAATAAGGAAAGGGTAGAGTAGGGCAGTGGGCTTACGTCCACCACCCCCTCATCAAACCGTACATGTGGTTTTCCCCCATACGGCTTTCCGATAACCTTCTTTCTTGCGCTTTCAATTCGTATGACCAATACCTAATGTTCCCTGTCAATA
>JAEHCK010000236.1 GCA_020696345.1 Thermoplasmata archaeon
AGTTATGAAGAATTGTTAAATATAGTTAACTTAAAAGAAATATTTTTTGGAATATATATCAAAGTATCTAATTTTAAGAGAAATTATAATCTTTTTGTTGATATAAATAAAAAAATATTATATTAGGAGGAATACTTATGAAAGCAATTGTATATGAAAAATACGGGCCTCCGGATGTTCTTCAGCTCAAAGAGGTAGCCAAATCTACTCCCAAGGACAATGAAGTACTGACAAAAGTTCATGCGGTATCCGTAAATTATTCTGCTAACTAATCACATAAGGAGAATTCAATCATGAAAAACAGAACATCCTATTTTATCAGTAACTCAACAAATCAATATGGAGGAGTCAACATGAAAAAGACTATTCTCATTTTATCTTTAGTAACTTTTTTGCTTCCGTTCACTGTATCTTGTACAATCCAACAAGCTTTGAATCCTTCTTCCCAAAGCACAGAACCTTTCCCCATTATTGATATGCATATGCATATGTATCAGTGGGATAAATATGGTGATCCGCCACCTCCAAATCTAATTACCAATAACACACCAGGGGCAAGATCCGATACCGAAGCAATAGATGCCTATATTGCAGAAATGGATCGTTACAATATCGTTTTGGCAGTTGGATCTGGTGAACTGGAAACGGTAAGAAAATGGAAAGAGCATACTCCGAATCGGTTCTTTGGCGGTATTGAGTTTCCTAAGCACACTGAGCCTGTAAATAAACGTATCGAGGAGTGGCCCGATATAAATGAATTTCGTAAGTTATACGAATCAGATCAATTGATGCTAATGGGTGAAATCACTGCACAGTATGCAGGTGTGGCACTCAATGACCCAAAATTGGAACCCTATTATGCCTTAGCTGAAGAATTAGATATACCGGTATGTTTACACACTGGTTTTGGACCACCTATGTCACCTTATATGGGTGATCCTAATTTTCGTATGCGTTATGGAAATCCTTTACTGCTTGAGGATGTCTTAGTTAAACATCCAAGATTACGAGTCTATATTGCCCATGGCGGGTATCCATTTCTTGAAGAAACAATTGCTCTGATGCTTATGTATCAACAAGTATATGTGGATATTTCAGCTATAAATTGGTTATTAACCCCAGAAGAGTTTCATGCCTATCTGCAACGGCTGGTTCAAGCACGTCTTGGGGAACGCATTATGTTTGGTACAGATCAAATGATCTGGCCCGAAACGGTTGGGATGTCAATTGATGCGATTGAGTCCGCCACATTTCTATCTGAAGAGCAGAAACAAGATATATATTTTAACAATGCTGTGGATTTTCTCAAACTGGACAAAGGCAAATATCTGCCCGGATCAACCGAATATTACGATGAATCGGGTGCCCGCATTGTAGAAGTGGTCACTTCCGAGATAAGGATGAGACCGGCCAATCCCGGTGATCAAGAGACGGTTTCCGTTAACTTGCAGTTGAGCGGGGTGACATCGACGGCTATTCAAGTTACCGGTTGGGATATTGATGATGTAACAGAGACAGTGATGTTAATCAACGATCAAGAGGTGGAGCTACCCGCAGAGATAGTGGCAGATGTGGCGCCAAAGACCGTTACCATCGAGCTTGAAGAGGGCTTGTTAAGAGAAGGTGAAAATACCATCATCTTTATCTTCGCCGAGGCGGTCGGTGGAACCACTGGTTTTTCCATTCTCGACGTGAAGATATTGTTACGGGAGTAATGATGTAAATTTCGCCATGACCACCATTCGGTATCACCCCCAGCAACATATAGAGCGTTCGACATCGGGCCGGGGGTGATGATTACTGTTTAGCATGCACCCGTGACACCATTGTGCCGGTATTATGAAGAAGGGCACAAAAAGGGAAATGTAGTCATAACTGTGGAACATAACAAAAAAACCTAACAAAGCGCTGCGCCTTCGGCTTGGCCCTTCGGGCAAATTTTGCTTTGTCATTTTCTTTGCGGATGGTAGAATAAATATTGGGTAGAGCAGGCAAAGAAAATGCCAACCCTGCGGTACGCAAAACTTCACGTATTCGCGGAACGTTAGCTGAAAGATGGTGCAGACTTTTGTTTTAAATAAAGGAGAAATTATGAAGATATTAGTAATAATAGGTAGTTTAAGAAAAAAAAATACTTATGATACAGTAAAAAAGATTGAAGAATATCATAAAAATTATTCGGATTTCAAATATGAATACTTGTTTTTAAAAGATATTAATTTTAAACTTTGCAAAGGATGTTTTGTTTGCATTTCAGATGGTGAAGAGAAATGTCCTTTGAAAGATGATAGAGATCTAATAATTAACAAAATTGAAAATTCTGATGGAATAATTTTAGCAAGTCCGAATTATGTAATGAATGTATGTTGGTTGATGAAAAATTATATTGATAGATTTGCATACACAATGCATCGGCCAAAATATTTTAATCAATATTTTATGATACTAATAACTAGTGGTAGTTACATGGGAACTAAACAAGCATCAAATGCTCTTTCTCTGATGTCTTCAGGAGGAAAAATAATTAGTAAATTAAGTATTTACAATTCGCCAGGAATGAACAAAAACAAGAAAGAAAAGCAAGAAAAAAAAATTAAACGAGAAGCAAAAAGATTTTATAAATTATTATCTAATAAAAAGAAACATAGACCTTCATTTGGGTTTTTAGTTTGGTTTAGTGTCTTTAATGCCTCTTCAATTGAAAATAAAAAATATTTTCCTGCCGATTATGAATTTTTTAAAAATAAAAATTATTTTATTAATATTAAATTAACATTATTACAAAAATTAATAGTAAGTTTTTTTACTAATTTTTTTACTATTTTAATAAAAAAAGGTTTTATATAAATTTATTTAATTTTTAACAATGCACCACTCATCATCTAACTTGGTGTTTATGTAATTGGCTTTACTTTTTGTTTGTAATTTGGAGTTTTTTGGGATCATATTTGATTGATTATTTTAATGGATGATTGTGGGAAGCAAGTCGACAACTCCACAAACACCCGCCCGTTATACGAAATTATTTTGGTAGATTTTCAATGAGGAGGACGTGATTGATGGAAGAAAAGAATAATTAGGAGTTAATAGGGTCTTGAAATATAACATAGCTAAGCAAGGGAGATAAATATATATAGAATTAGAGCATTATCAGTTTTTATAGGGAAAAATAGTAAGACTCTAAAACGTAGAAGACATAAGGGTTTTAGCAAAACATGGTCATAACGGCGTTTCTTGAGGTGTCCTAAGGTGGGAGATTGTTCATATTTTTAAAATAGACGTTTAAAGTAGCTTAAAATGGCTTATTTTAAAAGTAATTTTTATTATATAAAAAAATGAAAGTGATTGTATGCACAAAATACGG
>JAEHCK010000139.1 GCA_020696345.1 Thermoplasmata archaeon
AAAATGGAATTCTAAGCTTCATCAATTTTTTTCAAAAATTGTTTCGAGCTAAAAATTCTTTTAATTGGAATGTTATTAGATATAGAATTTTTACCCCCCTAACAAAAATAAGAATTAAATATTAATCTATCTTATTTTTGTACAGAACCCCTGATTTAATCATCGATCACTCATCATATACATCCATCCCATTCGAGCCTTTGATGGTTTCCAGTACCATGCCCTCGATGGCGATCGGTCTAAGCTTGTTGCCGAGTTTGACCGCCTGGTCCAGTTTTGCTTTACTGTCGGAATAGATCGTGTAAATGGGTTCGTCTTTATCCACCTTCATGCCGCGTTTCTTATAGATCATGATCCCTGCACCCTTACCCTTGGGCGCACCTGCGGCCCGTGCGATCTTAACGATGGTTTTATTGTTGATCGAATCCACGTATCCAACACGGTCAGATAGGGTTTCATGTGTATATTTTCCAACTTCTATGGATTCGGAGGTCACATCCGGGTTACCGCCCTGAGCCTCGATCATCTCTTTCATCTTTTTCAAGGCCTTACCACTGCACAGAATATCTTTCGCCCTGGGACGTCCAGTGCCTGCTGGCATGGGTCCCATTTCAAGGATCATACCCGCTATACTCAGCGATTTTTCGAATAAACTATTTGGCACTTTTTTATTTTCCAAAGCTGCAAGAGCTTCTCGTGCCTCTAATAACGGCCCCACGGCACGACCCACGGGCTGGCCGCCGTAAGTGATCGCACATTGCACGCGCATATCCAGCTCATCACCGATCGCGATAAAGTCACGGCTGTATCTCTTGGCTAGTTCGAATGTGGCCACCTTGGTATTCGGCCCCACCGGAATGTCCAAGACCAACCTGTTCACACCCGCCGCCTTTTTTTTGGCCATCACCGATGCGATCACCTGTGAATATGGGTCAATGGCCAATGGGTATTCCACGTGTATAATTAGATCGTCTGCCGGAGCAATATTAACGCCACCGCCCCACACTATGGTGCCGCCCACCCTTTCTGCAATATGTTCGATCTCCTCAGCACTAAAAGATATATTTGTTAAAACCTCGAAAATGTCCGCAGTGCCGCACGCACTGCTGATAGCGCGAGAACTGGTTTTGGGTATAAGATATCCGGCTGCAGCCACAATGGGTACGATCAAAAGTGTCACTTTGTTGCCAGGCACACCGCCAATGCTGTGAAAATCATAAACCTCCTCTTTATTGAAATCTATAGTATCTCCGGTTTCTATCATTGCCATGGTAAGGTCTTTGGTCTCGCGCAGGTTCATGCCGCGGGTATAAACCGCACTAATATATGCTGCTAGTTCTATATTAGATAAATTCTTGTTTACTATATCTTTAATAATTCTGAGAATTTCATTGAATGACAGTTCTTCACCATTCATTTTCTTTTTAATATATTCTATAGATGTGGGCCGAGGGGTCGATGTTACATCTACCTCACTATCTATATCTTCCTTGAGGTCGGAGAATGCTCTTGTCAATAAACCGATCTCACCCGAGCTCAACATGGTCTCAGAAATCTCCACGATCGCCGTGATCGACCGTTTTTTCGATGATATCTTCACCCGGTCCAGGCTGCGGATCCCCATCTCATATGCATCTGCAGAATTAAGGATAACAGTATACTCGCCAGCATCTACATCTATACGTTTTATAGTAAACATCGAAACTTCGCTCCTTGGAATAAAGTAAAAAATTACGTTTTAAATATAAACATATTAAGATTTATCTATTAATACTTTTTTTCGGTCGAGTTCCTTATTAATATAGATGTGAGTTGTGAGGTGAGAGTACATTTTGATTTTTTTCTAAGATCACGCTGGTGGTGATGAGTTATTGATTGACAGATACCTGGATGAATTAGCGAATGACAGATGCCGTGATGAGTTATTGATTGATAGATGCCTGGATGAATTAGCGAATGACAGATGCCATGATGGGTTATTGATTGACAGATGCCTTGACTGATTGTTGATTGGCAGATGCCTGGATTAATTGTTGATTGACAGATACCTTGATTCTTTGTTGATTGACAGATGCCTGGATTAATTGTTGATTGACAGATGCCTGGATTAATTGTTGATTGACAGATGCCGGTTTCTATTCAACATCAACACAACCCGGCATCTGTTCAGCATCAACCCAGCCAGGTATCTGTTCAGCATCAACCCAGTACGGTATCTGTTCAGCACCAACCCATCCCGGTATCTGTTCAACACCAACCCATCCAGGTATCTGCTCAGCACCAACCCAGCACGGTATCTGTTCAGCACCAACCCAGCACGGTATCTGTTCTGCATCAACCCAACACGGTATCTGTTCAGCATCAATTAATCTCGGCTACTGTTCAACAATATTTCTTCATGTAAATGCCAAATTCTCGACAAGTGCCACCAAATTATCGTTTACGATTTATGATCAACTTTTGCCACCATGAACGTTTTAGCTCCTAAACCGAGATCGAAATTTTGAAACAATGGTATGCCGTAGATGTCGCCCTTGAATTGAACGCCATCACCCAACCTGATCTGTGGTGCGCCCTGAACTTTGACCTTACCTACCAGACACTGATATAGGTTCTCGGCGATCTTCTCAGCATCCTCGTGCGTCACATGAGATAATTTGAACCTCTTTTTTGGCGCATCCTGATCAAGTGTACCATCTGGTGTTGGTGTGTACTCCACCAACGGTTGGGTCTCCAATTAACAGCACCTTTTTACCCATCTTTATTGAAATATTTATTGATTAGAATCTATTAAGGATTTGCTGAAATTTGTTATTCTCGCGTTTTGCTACCTCGATTCCTTGGATATCTTGCGAGATCCCCACCAGGTTTTGCAGTGCGACAAGCAGCTGCTCTTTTGTGGGGTTTAAGGTGTTCACACCGGCCTTTTTGAACTGATGGCTAACAATCGACATGCCTTTTTCAAAGCCACCAAGGATCGCGCAAAAATCTACAATTATCGCATCGGCTACTCCCGCAAGATTTGTAATATTCTTATAATCATGCCTGGCTCGAACCATAGACTCTACAATATTATTAAAGCCCGTTATTACATTCGCGCCATATTTTGCGCTGGTGAAGATATATGATGTGCCAAACTCGGACAAGAATTCCTTAAATGGTTTAAAATCAAAAGTATCTGTTTTAATAAGGTCTAATTTATTTATCAAAATTAAAATTGGCACATTACCGACAACGCCAATGAACGATGTGATCCATCTTCGTGTATGTTCAATAGTTTCCGGTCTTGATCCATCAACCACCAAAAGACCGCCGTCGGAATCCTTGAAATATTTTAAAACCAACGAATGGAACTCCTGCTGCCCGATCACGTCCCAGATCGCCAATGTTACTGGCGTTTCTACACTTTTACCTGTTTCATCGGTTATTGGAAGATATATCTTCTTTTTTGATACCTTCGTGCCCAATGTGGATATATATTTATCATCGAACGAATTCTTAACATATCTGTTGATCAAACTGGTTTTACCTACACCTGCCTCTCCCAACAAGCAGATCTTTTTACGGATCTCGAACATGTCCTCTACTCTCTGGGTGGTGAACGCATTATATTTTTGATCTCTCTGGCTCATAACTAATTTATTCATTTAGTGATTCCATTAGTTATTGTTTATAATTCGTATGAGCAATCTATTTATATAAAATATTCATTGCTATTATTGAATCATTTCACACGAGTAAATTATCCTCTCTTCTTTCCTTTGGTAAAGGCCTAATACGGCATTTCTACCGCGATATTATTTGTTATGATAATCCGCATATTAATATTTTATGTTTTGAATTTTTAATCTTTTGAGGATGAATTTAAGATTTATTATTAAAAGGTTCTATTTTTTTATTGACACGTTATTGAAAATTTGCTGAGATAAAGCATTCTTGAGAAATTTGATGATTTGTTGCTTTCTTGATCAAGAAATCACTATCTAATCAAATTTATCAAGAAGTCGCCATAAAATCAAATGATAATCTCATCGACATTTAGAACATACTGTGATAACCGCGACATATCCAACGTCCTACCCTTAAAAACCAAGTTATCATTTACGATTACTCAAATTTCACACCACGCTCCATGCACTCGGTTCTTATGAGCTTAAAGATCTTAGGGTAATATTCCTTGTCTACGAATAGCCGTTCATAGAATAGTGTTTTTATATTGGGGTGATCCCTTAATGCAGTTTCCACGGCCGGCCAGATACCGGGTTTCAGGTTCAAAGGATCAACCATTACACTTTTCACGCCCGTGGCCAATATCCGATCGAGAAATTCCGTAACATGTTCAGGCTCAAGAGTGGGTAGTAAGGGCCCTAGAAATGCATAAGTGTTCAAACCCTCATTGCTCAATTTCGTCAGCCCATCCAAGCGTTTGGTGATGGCCGGCGCCCCGGGTTCCAAGATACTTGACAATCGCTCATCCAGAGTTGTGATCGTGATTCCGATCTCGGAATGTGAAAATTTCGAAATTATGTCAAGGTCACGCAATATCAACGGTGATTTGGTAATTATGCTGACCGGAAACTTATTCTTTAATAATTGTTCCAGACAATAACGGGTCAGTTTATATTTTTCCTCCAGCTCTTGATACGGGTCGGTCACGGAAGAAAGGCCTACCAGTGCGGGTGAGCGGCGTTTCAATTCTTTGGCCAAAATGTTTGGAATATTTTTCTTAATATCGACAAAGTGACCCCAGCTCGCCCGTGGCCGTCGAATTATGTTTGGTGCATAACAATAGACACACCCGTGCATACATCCGCGGTACGGGTTTAAGACCAGCTCCCAGCCATAAATGCCCGAACGTGATAATGCGCTCTTACATGCGGTTTCGGAGATTTTCATATATTCATACTCTCCATTATTACGCTCTTTTATTAAATCCCAGATACAAATAATTTTCGATTATTGAATTTTCCGATCCTTAATTTTACCCTTCACCCCTTTAAGCGCTGTAAACTTCAACTGCATCAATTAAAGTAACAAAACCATCGTCATCGTTGAACTTATGATCAACTTTTACCACCATGAACGTTTTAGATCCTAAACCGGGATCGAAATTTTGAAACGGTGGTACGCCGTAGATGTCGCCCTTGAATTGAATGCCATCACCCAACCTGATCTGTGGCGCCCCTTGAACCTTGACCTTACCTACCAGACGCTGATCCAGACGATGATATAGGTTCTCGGCGATCTTCTCGGCATCCCCGCGCGTCACATGAGATAACTTGAACCTCTTTTTTGGCGCATCCTGATCAAGTGTACCATCTGGTGTTGGTGTGTACTCCACCAACGGCGGGTCGATGGTGTGCACCTGGTCGTTGGGAAACGGCATGTAGCCTATGACCTCTATGCCAGATACTTTTTGTGCCGCGAGCTCGAAATTACAGGCGATCAGATATTGACCAAAATTTAAGATATGGTTAAACCGCCTTCGTGAGCTCGACTCGTTCTTCCCGCGCTCGGTGATCCATTCGGGATCATCATGATCATCTTGCGTTTTTAGCTCGGACGGCGACCAGCCAGAGGCATGGAACTTGTCAAAGACATCCATATAAATGTATAATCCTGCATATCTAGCATATAACTCCAGATGATCCAGAACGGTTCTTTGGTTAGAAATGGAAAACCCTGGTTGTTTGGAAATATCTGTCCGTGCAATCCCGTCCTGTGCAGGTTCCAGCAAGCCCTCGTCGATCGCCAATTTTGTAATTACTTCATCCAGGGTCATGAGTCTATTGAACTGCATCTTTTTACGCATTGCGGCGAGCCTGTATATGTCACTTCTGCATTCGAGCAACGTCTTTTGCAGATGCAGATCAATTCTTGTGACATGCCCAGTATAAACCATTGAATACTCCTGGCCCTGGCTATGATCTTCTGTGTAATACCCCAACCGGACCTTGACGATGGAATCCATTGCGATCGCAGGCGCGAAACCAGAAGAATGTCGAAGTTCCAGTTCGCAGATGTTGACATAGCCGTTCAATTTTGAAGTAATATTAAGGTTTGTCAAATATATCTCGGATGCCGCCTGGTTAGAATTCAATGGTTGCTCGCTTTCGAGAAAAATGTTTGGAGAGAGCACATATTTTGGCTCGGAGGCCCCGGGTTCCACAATTTCGAGGCGATAGAACGGTTTTGCAGTATCCAGTACGCCCATACAATGCTCCAGATATTTGATGATTTTATATAGATTTTAGCCGTTGAGTTATTGGTTAAAAAGATTATAATGTTTGCTATTCGATGAGTTAAACATTATTGGCCCACCTTGCAAATCTGTGCATGATCTAAGTTGTATGGGGCTGGCAAGATAATTTGATTTGATCTTATTGAATATTTGTATATATTTCGTCCTACGGTATCGTTTTCGAAGCTCGTATCGTAACACGTCTAACGTTAAACGGCAAAGAGCCGAGTTACCAAACCGTTAGCCGATACGAGTCTCGATACCGTTTAACGAAACAGATTCTCGGTGTTGTTTTCGAAGCTCGTATCGTAAATCGTTAAACGTTTCACGGCAAAGAGCCGTTAGACGAAACCGATAGCCGATACGAGCATCGATACCGTTTAACGAAACTGTCTAATGATACGAGCCTCGATACCCTCAAATCCTGATTTGAATCGATTATTTCATCGACTTTACCCATTCGTACACGGGCTGGACCATTTTCTTGATCCGTTCCTTCTCCGGGTTCATCGGTGATGGCTCCCAGCCGTCACCGGGGACGAAATAAAAATCTGTGACTGCACCAACTCGTTGTTCTTTTGGTATGAACTCGACCTTGAGCGGCATATTGAACTCTGCATCCCATGGTTGAATATTATGAAGCTCGTTGGCGATTGCAACTTTACTGCCCTCGATCACACCATACACCAGCACGATGGGCAGCCGCTTCAGCGACGACCTGCCGCTCCAGCCGGCCACGGTCCATGTATGTACATGCCCGCGCGGCGGCAGCTCAACCCATTCGGTCTCTTTTAGGTTGCAATCCAGGTTCCAGCAATTGGTCCTGACCGGCAGCCAGGTATCGCCGCATTGAGGGCAGCGCGTTGCCATTAATTTACCCTCGAGCAGCCCGATGAAGAACGGGCTGTTTCGGCCGTGGCGGATAGTGTATAACTGGTCATAATGCAGGAATTGATTCATGTTGGTACCGTCCTCCGAGATCTCGTGGCCTACAAATGCCAGACCCGTTTCCCGTACATTCTCCGGACGGTATTCCACCTTTTTAGTGAATTTTGGTCTCTTGATCGTATTCTCTTCGCCGGTCATTTCACGGCCTCCTTAGAATGAAATTGGAAATGCTGGTTCCCGTACCTGCATGGCTGTTCACAATACCACATTCAGGATCGGGTACCTGTGTCTTTGTGCTCAGATGCTTCTTTGGTATCAAGCCTGATAACTGGTAATGTGCTTCGACCGCACTCATGATGCCTGTTGCACCCACCGGGTGGCCGTAACCCATCAGACCGCCGCCGGGATTCATTGGAATACCGCCCTCCATGTGCGTTTCCTTATCACGCAAGAACTGTGCGATCCCGTCGGTATCGGTCAGGTACAATGCTTTGTAAATCTGCGCCTCCGAGGTTGAGAACGCGTCGTGGATCTCGCCAAAATCGATCTCCTTTATCGGATCCTCGATATGGGCCATCTTATACGCATAATCAGCGGCAGACCTGCACGCACCAAACTCGGTCATGTCCGGGTACCCTGCACCGTATCGCTCGGTCCAGCCCGGGAAATTGATCCTATCACCTGCGCGGATCGTACAGCTCGAAAGACCTATACCATCGATCACACTGTACCCGTCCGGGTTCATCTTCTTGGCATACTCTTCAGTAGTGATAAGCATAAAAGAAACCCCACGCGTCATCAGACAGCAGTCGTATTTTTTTATTGGATACGATATCAATCGAGAGTTCATCACATCGTCCACTGTTAAATATTTATGCTCGTTACGGTACCACTGGGCTTTCGGGTTGTCCATTGCATGGTTTCGGTTCTTGGCGCCGATTGCTGCCACATCTTCTTCTGTTACATTGTTCTCCTTCATCCATTTGTTCGCCATTGCCGCGTAATATATTGGGTAGATACCGCCCACCAAAAGTTCATACCTGATATCCGATGCCAGGGCGATGAACTCGCTGCCCTGGGATTGTGACACCGAATCCATGGTCTCGTACCCGACCACGCCCACCACATCATGCACACCCGACAGCACCGCCAAAGCGGCTGCGTATATCGCGCTCCCGCCGGTATTCCCGCCGTTCTCCACACGATAATGTGGAATCCCCACAAGGCCCAGGTGGTCATGGATGACCCATTCACCGCACAATTGATGTAGAAAATGGACGGAGAAATGCGAGTATATCATCAGATCCAGATCACGCAGTGAAAACTCCGGGACATCCTGTTGTGTCTCTTTTATACAGTCTGCCGCACCCTGCTCGATGTTCTCGAACCCGGTTGGGCCAAAATCAAAAGGCGTTGTTGCACCGCCGACTATGCATACTTTTCTTGTCATAATACCAAACCACTCCTCTGCTGCACAAAATTGATGAGAGGTCTGTTCGATCCTGTATCAATTTTGTTACTATTTTACTCGATATATCTCCTCCACGAGATATGAGAATTGAAATTAATAGTATATCGCGGGGTAGGGTAAATTTGAACCTGAACGATAAGATGCTATTAAATTTCAAAATTGGATATGTTTATTTTGATATTAAATTTTTCCTTTGAATTAATAATATTGGTGAATGGGGATATAGCCAGTTGTAAGTTGATAGTACTTATTTATTAGGTAGATTATTTTAAAACTCCAAATCCTAAACCCTAAATTCACACAAAAATAAGATTTATTATTGAGTTTACCCTATTTTTGTTGAAGCTTGGAATTCTTTTTATAATGTATTAATAAATATGGAATTCCAACCCTCTAAACAAAAACTAACTTTGGAAAAGCCGAAGGGTTTTCCAGAGCTTACTAATTTTCTTCGAAAATTATCCTGAGCAAAAAATTCTTTCTATTGGGCATTAAATGGAGATAGAATTTTTCCCTCGAGCTAATTTGGTTCAGCAAATTAGCCTAGTATTTAAAATCCAAACAAGATTAAAGTTTGTGAAATTATTATTTTGAATTTGGGGTTAGAATTCCGTTTAGTTAAATGATTGATTAAGGGAATTCTAAGCTTCATTAATTTTCTGGCGAAAATTAACTCGAGCTAATAATTCTATAATTTACAAATAATAAAAAAAAGAATTATTACCTCTATAGCAAAAAAAAGAATATTTGAAAAATCAATATTTTTTTTTGCTTGTTTAGGGTTTAGATATTCGAACTTCGGATTTTGTATTATTTGGATTTAAATTTATTTTTCATTCACCATTCTAAGATTATGCGGAAAATTGTAGAGGAACCTGATTACTTAATTTTTCTAAGTCGTTTCCTACTATTATTTGTTAGGCGTCTACTGAGCAAGATCACTATTAAAATACCGATGAAAATGTTTATCGCCTCGAACCCGGGTAAGAAACTTGTACTTTTTGTTGAATCCTTTTCGTTTTCGGTATATCCATAATCATCGTTATCGTATTCTTTAGGTTTTTCCACTATCACAAAAGTTAATAATTCGGATTGTGTAGCAATACTGATCTTGGTACTCTCATCGTTCATTTTACATCCTTCCGAGGTGACTTCTACAGCAAATGAAAAGACCTCGTTCTTACTGGTTACATGATCTGGTACAATTATCTGTATATTAACTACGTGTGTATCAATCTCATAAATATCAATTGTATCCGTACTAAGAAAGGTCCGGAATCCCCGGTTAATTAAATGATCACAATCCTTTAAACAAATCGATAAAGTGTCCCATCCGTTACCAATGTTTTGAATAGAAACATCAAATATTACTTCCGAATCGGGATAGCTTTCAATATATGTTTGATTGCAGCGTAACGAAAAGCCATAAAATTGTGCAATGTCTATTCGGCCCGTGACCCCATCAGATGGTTGAACCGTACCAATGAGGGTACTCGGGTACATAACGACCATTCCCGTGACTATCATTTGACCCACAACATTATGGCTTGTATAAAGAGGTGCTTTTACCGACACCTGAAACGTTTTAGCTCCGGGGTTGGTGGATGAGAACTCTAATGCGGAAGGCGTTACAATAGCCGAGTTCCAAGTATCGGTGGCTTCCAATGATACGATCGCTGTTGTAGCGGAATTAAACACACATGAAACAGTTCCATCGAATATAACTATACCCGTTGCTCCGGGCGATACATCGGCGGTCTGGTTGGTTTGAACAAGTGATATTGTTGCAATAGGTAGTATTATCGGCCCGGCGGCTTTCTCAGGAATGCAAATTAAAAATATATTAGAAATGACCCAGGTACAAATTAAAATTACCAATACTTTTCTACCTAACGACCCCACGACTTTCACATCCGATCAAGTAATGGTATATATTTGGGAATTTAAATATCTATCGATAAAAAAATGCTTTACAAAGGGCTTGACAAACTTGTCATAATATGACTTGACAGAAATTTTACCTTTTCCATACACGGAATTACAAAAAGACCATGGAAAATGTCAAATTCACCATAAAAGAAACCGAAAAAGGTAACTAAATATACATCTTAAGAAAGCATACGCTAATCTGTAGAATACAGCATTTACAGTTAAACCCGCAACAGATGCAATCTATTCGATGCCTATAAGACTCGCGAGGTTAGTAGTAACTCCATTATGCACCTACCGGCTCAAGGAGTCGCATGCCTTCGTTGATGACCCGCTCGCTTTCGAAGAAACGATCCTGTGCAGATCTTTCCACTGTGCTCGGTCGACCTCGTTTGCGCCGTTTTTCCTTGCCCCAGGCACCCTCAGACAATGCAGTCTGCTGCAAAGAACGCCCCTGCTCGACAATATTCTTACCTCTACTTCCGAAAATAGTTTGGGCCACAGCGATATTCTCTAGGGTGGCATATGTCCCATCCAC
>JAEHCK010000039.1 GCA_020696345.1 Thermoplasmata archaeon
ATCCCCCCATTCTTCCCATTCTCCCACTCTTTCAATTCCCCACTCTTCCCATCCCCCCACTCTTCCCATTCTCCCACTCTTTCAATTCCCCACTCTTCCCATCCCCCCTCAACAAATGTTTTTCAACAACAATTCATAGTAATGGTCTCCCTTCCCCAAATGATTCTGTTTATTAAATGACCGTAGTGGTCTGCCGAACGTAGTGGTCTGCCTTTTATTGGTGTTTAAAAGAGACTGTGTATCTTATTTCTTTGCACATTTGCTACATAGCCCCAACTGTAGCCAGAAACATGAAGTGCATGCCTCGCGACCACAATTCACACATCGATATTTTACATATTTAAGGCCACATACTTCGCATCTTTTCATTGTTGAAGTCATAGTAATACTACCTTATACTACCCTCATTACCAAGGTTCTTTCTTCTTACCTAATTTGAAACCGATTAAATTAGTTAGTCGATGTAATATTGGAGTAAGAACAAGAATAAAAACTAACCCGATCACCCTGATGCCATCTAAAAATGTATGATAGAACCACGGTAATTCAAAGATCAATAATAATATGAACACCCCTATTATCAGGTCATAGATGTCCAAGAACCGCATATGTTCCCCACGAGCTTTGCCCAGTCTGCGTTTGATGAAACTGCCCAATATATCACCTAATAACGCACCAACTGGAATTAGGATAGCTATCAAATATGCATTTGGTGCCGGCCCGTAACCCCAATGATGGATTGGATATCGGAAACCCACGCACACGATCTGGCCAAAACCGAATGCAATACCCGCTAATGAACCGCCTAATAAACCAAACCAAGTCTTACCATCACCGAAGATCGGACGACCATCATGGTATTTACCGCCAAGATCTACCGGTTGGCCATGACCAAAAATTACCGCTGAAGAGTTTGCAATATAGGCCGGAAATATTATCCATACTGCCTCGGAAATTATGATCAATATTTCGATCAAAGAAATTTCAGCCACAAAAACCGAAATGCTGTTGTGGAATTTAAATCTATCAGTTCTTCAACAAATAATATTTAATAATGAGGATGTATCACCATTTTATTAGAGTAAATCACAATCGGAAATCGGCCATTTTTGATCAATGGTGATGAAGTTGAATAAACCAAAAAAGATCTCCAAAGCAAAACAAAAACATAAACAAATACAAAAAACCGATGCAAAGAAGACAAGCTATCAACGTTGGTCGGCAAGAGCTAACCAAATGATGGACGAACGGCTCGAAAAAGAATCACATGGAATGATCATTCTCAAGTTTTTTACCGCACCGATAATTGCATCGATTGGCCTATTTTTATTATATCTTATGTTGGATTACCCTGACTTTAAAAGATTAGGTGGATTGATGCTTGCATATTTCTTTCCACCGCTTGGAAAGGAATCTGTAATACCTGTTGGCATTAGTGCTGGTTTTCACCCGATCATGATCGCTCTCTCCATCGCATTTGTGGATATTTTTGTTGCAATGTTTCTTCTGTGGAACTATGATCTTGCAAAGGTCGTTCCGATCTTTGGCCCTTGGATGGAAAAATTGGAGAAAATGAGTGCAAAGAAATATGTGGAGAAGCCGTGGCTGGAAAAACTTGCATTTATTGGTCTGGTTCTATTTGTGATGTTTCCATTTCAGGGTAGTGGCGGTGTAGGAACCAGCATTCTTGGCCGAATAATCGGGATGAACAAATATAAGGTATTTTTTGCGATAATTATCGGCGCGGTCGTGGGTTGTTTGTTGATCGCATATTTTTCCGATTTATTTATTTCGATATTTGCAAACGATCTGGTCCAGGGTTTAATACTTTTGATAATGATCGCAATAGCTCTTGCCGTATACGATATCTTCAAATTTACTAGGAAAAAAAAGTCGAAAATTTAAAAATGAATGGCAAAACTTCATTTTTTACCCAATCGCATCAAACAATCATTTTTTAGGTTTTCCACATTGGGGAAACTTGGATCTATCTCCAAAACCTTTTCAAAGAATTTTACGGCCTTTGGATAATCTTTGTTAATATATGCATTGAACCCGAGCGCCTCGAATTCTGCAGCCGTTTTCGGTCCGGCCACCTCCTCCTCCCCTGCACCACCGGGTCCTCCATCGGGTTCAGGTTCAGCAGCAGGTTTTGGCTGCGCATTGGTAGGAGGGGGGGTAGGAGTTGATAGTGGTGGTGTGGCACTCTCTTTCGGACTACCTACGCTTACGGTGGGTTGCTGTTGTGGTACTTGGCTAATTCCTGGTGGTACCTCACCCTCCTCGGGTTTTCGAAAGACCGTCTTTTTTATTTTCTTTTTCTTTCTCTTTACATCAGTCGGCGCTGTTGTGCCTTCTGGTGCATCCACACCGGATTTAGTAGGTGGACCCGCACTTTGTTGTTGTATTGAAGTCGGTGTCGTGGGTGTTACCGGTCCATGAGGAGTTGATGTTGTTGATGTTGTTGATGGTGATGGTGCTGGTGGTCCCGTGGCTGGGGCAGGCGCAGGCGCTGTTGTAGGTGCGGGGCCGGTTGGTATTCCTAATCCCTCAGCCATTTTGGTTTCGATCTTCTTCAGAAAGAATTGAACTTCCTTATTATTTGGATCAAACTCTAAGGTTTGTGTGAAAAACTGCAAGGCAGAATTATAATCGTTTTGTTTTATCGCAGTTTTACCTTTTTCAATTAAAGTAGTAAATTTATTTTTATCGGTTTTTGCCTTTTCGCCTAGGGGAGCTGCAGCTGTTTCTTGTATTGGTTGGGGTTTTTGTTGATCTATTTCCAGTTCATTGATCTCTTGTATTATTTGCGGTAATAGGTCCGGATCATTCGTTTTTGCGAAGATATTGTTTTTTCGTTGGGTCAAGGTCTGGATGCCAGTAGTGTTGATCTTCTCCAAACGCACCCGCTGTTCGTTTAAATTTTCTATATCGTCTAAAAACTCAGAGAATGCTTTCCACGCATTTTTGGGGTTCTGTTCTATTATCATCTCTAATCGTGAAACATTATAACCTTCAGTTCGCAGGTCATTCAACTCGTTCATAAGTTCATTTTTATCATGTTCAGATAATCCTTCCTGTCCAGCTCCAGCGTGACCACCTGTTGGCCCTGGCCCACCCGGTTGCGCGGCGGGGTCCTGTGGTGTAGTAGGTGTTGTTGGCACATTATCTACACCTACTCCTGGTTTAATTTGTGGTGTATTTGTACGGTTGTCTATACCTGTACCTTCAACTACATTAACTGTACCCATTTGAACTTGAGCCACTTGCGGATTCGTCTCGGCCTGTTGGTTGTAAACGATGGTGGCTCCAGGTGGAAGCTGGGTATACCCAGGAGCCGACACATATCCTTGGTGCATAGTTGAGGGGGGTATTTTCTTTTTACCAACACGATCCATTATGTTTGCCAGTTCAGATTTAATTTTCTCCTGTTCATCTAACCATTTTTTTCTTCTTAAGGAAAACTCGGAAAGTTTGACATCTTTCTTAGTTTCCTGCTCAGGCTCTTTGGCGTTATTTTCTTCACCTTTCGTTTTTTTTCCGTTGGTTTGTGTTTTCTCCTTTTCGGGTACGCTCTCTTCTTCAACGGTTTCTTCAACGGTTTCTTCAACGGTTTCTTCAACGGTTTCTTCAACGGTTTCTTCAACTGCTTCTTTAACTGTTTCTTCTACCTTGACCTCAACCTCAGATGTGCTTTCTTCTACTTCGTTGCCCGTGCCTGTACCCGTGGGTGCAGGTGCTTCCGGTTTTGCTTCTGTGATAACCTTGTCATTTGTATCTACAGCCTTTCCACATTTGGTGCATTTATCTGCATCGTCAAATAATAAGGTTCCGCATTCGGAGCAAGTCTTCATTATTATTCACACTCTATTTTTATCATCTACATTTATTATTCAAATAATGGTCCAAGAATGTTTATGCCATTTGAACTTACCTCAAGGGCATGAAGTTCCATACTGTGTTGAACCGCACGCATTTTTTCAATTTGTATATGCCGAATAAGTTTTCCTTGTCGTCTTGATAATCCAAGAACTATTATGCCATCACTTAGAAAACCTTCATTTCCCAACAAATGTGATTCGCCTTCTTTTGCACGCTCTATTATTATAAATGACATTAAATTAAAATTACGCAACATATTAAAGAAATGATACATCCGTTTACGCATATCTGCTTTATCACCCATCAAGGAATAAAGCGCACCCAGTGAATCAAAACCAAAACATGTGAACTCATCTTTCCGAGTACTTTTGAAATACGAGATCATTTTCTCGGTAAATTGCAAATAATCGATGGATTCTTCTTCATCGCCTCTGAAATCGGTGTAGTCTGAAATTTGCAAATTTACACTAGGCACTATACCAAGACTCTCCATATTGTTCAAATGGCTCTCCGTGGTCTCTTCCAGTGTTGCAAAAAGGCCAAATTCACCGGTATTTTCAACATGTTTTGTTAATAACGAATACGTGAAACTGGATTTTAGAGATCCCGGTACACCCGAAACTAATATGACCTTGGGAGGTTTTATATCTGCTTTAAATATTTTTTCGAAACCTGAAATTGTATTAAAGAACATTTATTACACCAAATTAGCTTTTAAAACTTTCCTTAATAAATCCTTTTCGTCAATATTAATTCCTGGGTTTAAATATAGTAATATATATCACTTTTATTATTTTAAGTTATTATAATGATATCGGTTTAATAATCAAGTGTTCTTCATTTTTTCGACCCTGTACCATGGCACCAATGACATTTGCCTGCACCATTGCATGACTTACACGTTCCGGTGCCATTACATTTTCCGCATTCATTTCCATTGCTGTCTTTACCCGAACCAAAGCATTCGGCACATTTTCCAGTACCCTTACACCAATAACATTCACCTGTGCCCTCACAGGATTTGCATGAGTTTTCGGGCTGCTCCTTTGGAATTTCTCCTATATTATCTAATTCCTTGACCTTGTCCTGAACCCGTTTTTCTAAACTTTCTATTCTATTAGTCATTTCAGGTTCTGTGGATTGAGTGTCAAATTCCTGGTCAATTTGTTTATCGGTAGATTCTGGTTGTTCAATAGATATTTTTTCAGTGGTCTGTTCATTTAATGCCTCTAATTTTGCCTGAACAGAATTTCTGAGGAATTTTATTTCCGTGCAATCCGGGTCGAGGGCCAATCCATGATCATATATTTCCAGTGCACGTTCATATTGTTTTTCACGATAAGCATCTTTTCCCTCTTCTACGACCCTTGTAATTTTTTCTTCCAGCTCTTTTTCTTCAGGTGTTTGTTCGGTTGACACACCTGCCGGTAAGCTGATCTCACAATTCATATCTACTACTTCGAGTTCGCGCGTGATCAATTTTAGATTTTTCCCCTCAATTACACCTGGACTTATCATTATAAGAAAGATCGATTTCGCCTCTGATATCTTATCTCTGAGTATCTGGATAAATTTTAAAACCGAACTGAAATTATTTAGTGATATAAGATATTCCAAGCCGTCGATCAGAATCAAAGATCTCGGGTTATCTTGTATAAAACTCTCGATCACAAATATCAACGATTCCAGAGTGGGTTGAACGGTATCTTCCTGTGTACTGTCGCTGTCTGTTAACCATAACAGTTTACCCGAGCTAATTTGATATTTATCACGTAATTGTGTTGGATGTGTTCGTGAAATGCATAAGGTTTCGATCACTTTACTTTTAGCCCGATTCTGTAAATTATAACAAATCTCAGGGTCATCAACTTCAAGTAAGTAACTTACAGAAAAATTTAATGTTTTTTCTTCCTTCTTAACCGCCTCGGTGGTTGGTTTTTCACTTTTCTCTGGAAAATGTTCGGGTTGGTTTAAATCCAATATAAGATCGATATTGGCGTTCACGAGTTTACTATCTGATGTTTCTATCTGGTTCAGTATTGGCTCAGCATTTTTTACTGGATAATCAAGTTTATCGGCTATCTCCTCCACAGAAACTCCAAATAGTGTAAATCGTTTGGTTTTGTCTATAAACGACTCTTTTGATTCAATGGGGAAATTTAAATTCTCGATAATTTGCAGAACATTAACTTTGGTCATGATGTTAACGAACGAGTCTCCAATTATCGCATCGATAATTTGTGTGGGCCCGGCTATCTCATCAATTTCTTTTAGGGTTCGTTCTGCAATACTAATAGCCGAAACATCACCGATCTGCTCATCTATGAAAAAAAACTTATCTTTTCCACCAAGTGCTTGTACAAAGTCGTCATTATCATCGATAGGAAAATCTGGTTTATTTTCGAATATCACCGATAATATTGATTTAATCGTATCAATGTTGAGTGAATAACCATTATTGATAACAATCACCGTTCATATGATTTATAAATTAATCTTATAATTTGAATTAACATAAATATTCTTTCTCATAATCAATAAATTAAATTAAGATCTCAAAACTCGGCAGCACATAATTATTCTTAATATTATTTCAATGATCTTGGGCATATTACATAACACACAAACAGCATTGAAATTTCTATAATAACTTATATTAATTATCTGAAACTTAATAAATAAAATTATTATTTATAAACGTTTCCAAATACCAATAGAACATATCTGTAACAATACCACCTTGGAACAATTTAGTAATAGCCAAAGTGGAACAATTAACTAACAATTCTGCAGTATGGTTATTTTTTTGAAAATATGGTTCTAACTTTATTCAGGAACCCTTCCGACTCTTTTATCTCTATACTATATGGCGCATTTCCTTCAGTTAAAGGCAATTCAGGCATATGTCCTACCAGGTCGGTTAACTCGCCTGCATCCAACCAGACACCTTCACACTTTTTACAAAAATCGATAGTGGTGCCTTCGATCGTAGAATAATGCATTTTTTCTTGACAATTCGGGCAGTTGATCTTTTCACCTAATGGCTGGGCGAGATATGCCATCTCTTCAAATGATTTTTTAGTGCCTAGAATCTTGTCCAATTCTGAAGAGTCGAACCAAATTCCCATACATTTCGCGCAAACATCGATCTCAATTCCACGAACATTGAGTAACTGCATGAAAATGTTACATCTTGGGCATTTTCGTATCATCTACATCACTTATCCATGTTGTGTATCATTCTGGTGATATAATTAATTTACCATGATAATTGAAAATTAACTTTGATTTTTCTTTCATTTTAAGCAAAATAATATACATTAGCTAAACCATTCAGTCACGATAATTATGCAATTAGTAAATGCGGATTTGCATATACATAGTAAATATTCGATCAGCACTAGTAAATATATGACATTTGATACACTATCCCAGGAGGCGCCAAAAAAGGGTATACACCTGGTTGGGACAGGTGACTGCCTTCATCATAAATGGCTTCAAGATATAAAAACTCTGGAAAAAGTTGACGAAGGAACTTTTGAGCTCAATAACACGCGCTTTATTCCAACGGTTGAGATCCAGGGGGAAAAAAGGGTCCATCACTTGATCATTTTCCCGAGCCTAAGTGCGGTTGAGCAGTTCAGGGAGCAAATCAAGAGCAAATCAAAGAACCTGGACACAGACGGCAGGCCACATGTGCCAATGACCGGTGAGGAACTGGCAGAATTAGCCTTTGATGTTGATGCATTAATCGGGCCATGTCACGCATTTACACCATGGACCGGCATGTATGGGCATTTTGAATCACTCCAAGAGTGTTACGGGCAATATTCCAAAAAGATCTCGTTTCTTGAACTGGGTTTGAGTGCCGACTCTTCGTATGCTGATAGAATTTCAGAATTGCACGATCTTACATTTCTATCAAACTCGGACGCGCATTCGCCTTATCCATTACGATTGGGTAGAGAATTCAATCAATTCAAGGTCGAAGATATGACTTTCAAGGAGATAAAAAAGGCCATATTACGTAACGGCGGTCGAAAATGTATATTGAACGTGGGTTTACCACCGGAGGAAGGAAAATATAACCAGAGTGGCTGCAGTAGATGTTTTAAAAGGTTCTCATATTCTGCTAGTTTGGAAGCAGATTGGAAATGCAGCTGCGGTGGTAGGATCAAAAAAGGCGTTTCTGACCGTGTTTCAGAGTTGGGTGCCAATTACACACCTAAAAAACCTGAACATAGACCGGATTATTTACATATAATTCCCCTCGCCGTGATCATATCAAAAGCAATAAATTGTGTAGGTACAAATACCAAGAGTGTACAGAAGATCTGGACGACCCTGGTATCCAAATTTCATAACGAGATAGAGGTATTGATAGATACGGAGATCGAGAAGATCACTGAAGTTATGGATCCCCGGATCAGCTGGGCAATAGAATGTTTCAGGAATAATAAAATTATTTTACATCCTGGGGGCGGCGGCAGGTATGGCCAGATCGAGCTGCCAAAATTTGAGTAGATATTAATAAAAAGCATTGATGTTTTATTGGTTGGAGGAACTATTGATTCATGAGTGTTGAGATGTTCTATATTTCGATTAATTGTTAGGTATGAATGGATGCCTTGATTAGGGTGTGAATATGCTATTTAAACCCTTGGCGAAAATCGGTGTTAAAATATAAAACGGAATTGGAAAAATATAATTTTGATAATTTCGTTGATTTCATTAAAGATTTAAGACATTATTCACAACATAGAAGTATACTACCAATAACTACTACTATGGTAATAGGATCATCAAATTCAATTTCTGAAAGGGAACCTTTAAAACAAAGATTGCTCTTGAAAAAAAAATATTTATTAGAATGGAGGGGATTGAGTGAAAAATCTAAAAACCTATTAGAAAATTATCCAGATACAATAGAATTAAAAGATATTTTTAATAAATATCAAAAATTTATTGTAGATTTTTATAAATGGATATATTTAGAGACTATAAATTTATATAAAAAAGAAATTAATGAATTTAATAAAATTAATTAATCAGGAATAACAAACTCCCTCAGCTTCAAATACCTCTGTGAAAAATTTGCAAATAAAGCCAAAGATATATCAGAGATCGTCAAGAAGGTCTCCAAGGCCGAAATAGAAAAGACCGTGAATATCTTGAAGGCGGACCGGCTGAAGCGCGAGGCAAAGAGGAAGGAACTGGATGCAAAGAGGGCGGAGCGGAAGGCTGAGCAAAAGGAAGAAGTGGAAGCTGAGGCGTGAATATTTTTGCATTACACTCCCCATTGTCCACCGCAGGCTGACGAGGGGTAAGAATAATTTTATTAACGTTATTATTAAGATTAATTATTGATTAATTATTAATGAATTAATCAAATTTCTTTTTGTTTACTTTTTCTTTTGAATTTAAAAGTTTATGAAATGGGGTGTTTTTATAAAACTACCCATAAATATTAAATAATACGGGCCATATATCTATAAATGAGGGATTATATGGCTGTGGTTTCAATTTCTCCAAGATATAGGATTACAATTCCAAAAGAAATTAGAGATGAAACAAATCTTAAAGTTGGAGATAAAATTTCATTTCTTAGAAAGGGCGACGAAATTATAATTTTTAAGGTACCAGAAAAACCATTATTAAGAATGGCTGGGTCTTTGAAAACAAAGAAAAATATAAGAAAAATATTACAAGAATTAAAACAAGAGGATAGAGAAGCTGAAAAACATCGGGTGAGTTAATTGGCAAGGTATTGTATTGATGCAACCGCTTTGGTTATATATATCAATGAAGAAAAACCAGGAAAAGACATCCAAAAAATAATGAAAGAAATTGAAACTGATAAAAGTTCTGGCTTTATGTCGAGTGTCAATCTTGCTGAATTTCATCGAGCAATGACAAGAATTTTCTCCGAGGATAAAGCAGATAAATATGTTATATGGCTTAAAGAATCAAAAATTATTATTATTCCACCATCATTAGAAATTGCAATATTAGCTTCTGTAAAAAAGCAAAAATATGCTTCTGCAAAAGAACCATTTGCTTGGGGAGATGCATTTTGTCTCGCTACTGGTATTGAATATGATGCAGATTTCATAATTACAGATGACCCCGAGTTTGAAAAAGTAAAAGAAATTCCAATAATTTTTATTTAAACAACATAATCCAGCTCGTTCTTTTATTCAAGCGTTTGCGCATTAAGAAACGAATAGTAGGTGTATCCGCAGGCACGGAGGGTGGGGGAATGAAGTTGGTGGTGGATTAGTCGGCGCCGCCGAAGGATTACGAGCCTTCGGTCGCATAATTCATCAAGAATTCAGTTTTGCGAGGGTGTTTTCATCCATCAATATCTAAACCGAAAACACCCCAAGCAGTGAGCCAGACGCGGGCTCACGCCGACACCCGAACCCACCATTGTCCACCGCAGGCTGACGAGGGGCAGGCATAATTACGTTATTATGTTCTTTTTCTGTTACTCTTTTTCTTAAAAGTCTTTAAAGAGTTCCAATTGTTATTTATACAGTTAAATTCATTTCAAATATAATAAAAATGTAAGGAATAATCGAACACTAAACAAATCAGTGCCGAATACGACGAGGGGAGGGGGGATGGGGTACGAAACCGACAAGACCGTGAAGATCTTGAAGGCGCACCGGGAGAAGCGTGAGGCAAAGAGAAGGGAGCTGGATGCTAAGCGGGCAGAGCGGAAGATGGCTGAGAAGGAAGGAGTGGGTGCTGAGGTGTCGCTTACGGTCAAATTCGAAATACTAAATCCGAAACAAATACCAATAACTAAATTCCAAATCAAAAACCGTTTGGGTCATTGGATAATTGAATATTGATTATTATTTGGTTATTGGAGCTTGTATCTTGGTGTTTGACCTAAACAAGTCCAAACTAAAACTCTCGCCATGTGTACATGCACTTAGCGCACCTATATATTCGAGTTGATGGTTCATCGGCTGCACGCGTTTGACGGATCACATACGCAGCTTCGTTATGACCGCATTTCGGGCATTCGGCCTTGGTTCGTGGTAATGTATCCATATCACCGTATAGGATCAGGGTTTCACGTTCGATCGCACCTTCGCGGATCTTTTCCACTTCGACATCCGCTTTTGGTTTTTCGAACTCACATTCACGACAAACCATTTTATCTTCTACGGGATATAATAGACTTTTACATTTGGGACAAAATAGACTCGTGCTTTCAGCCTCCGATTTTAGGATTAGGCGTATATTACTCTTACTATGTTAATGTAATCCTCAAACACACGTGTTCCCAGACCGTAGCCCGTACGTTTTGGAGTAATTGGCACATCTAGTATGTATTCAATATATTCAAAGAGAATGTTTTTGATGATCGCCAACCCGGTTGGCGTGGCCAGTTCACCATCGATCGGACCAAACCTGAATTGCATATCCTTAAGTATCTCCAGTGAGGCAGGAGCCGGAACAGAAAAATATCCATGCGCACCCTTCCAGATTCCCTGTCCTACCGCAGTGGGTGTACAAAAGATTTCATCGGAATGTATTTTATTCTCATCATAAAAATATATGAAACCAAGGATATCAATTAATGTATCGGGTGAGCCTGTCTCGTGCAGATGTAACTTTTCCAAATCACACCGATGGACCTTCATTTCTGCATCGAGTATTGTATCCAAAATCTTTCGTGCAAGCGATCTACTCTTACTTATTCCGATCTCTTCTATCGCCAGATCAAAATACTCGAGAACAACCGTTGCAGGCACACCATCATTATGGATATGGGGTATATCTTCGAACTTGAAGTTAAGTTTTTTACCTGCAATACCATAATAAAGATCTTCTTTGATTGTTATATTTGTTTTGGTCCAGACATTCCCAATCGACTCTAATACTTTCACGAACTTTTGTTTCGGGATCATGTCAAGATCAAGCATTGCTGCTAATAGCATGTCGCCGGAGACACCCATTTGAGTATCGAGTACGTAGATGTTCAAGTCCTCCTGGGTTGTTAGTTGAAAACTTTCCAGTGGAAATATTTTCGTCTTATTTCATAGTGTTATATTAAATTATATTACTGCATAAGTGTTATTTAAATCCCACTATCAGATAGGAACTTTTTACGATATTTTCAAACTATAATGCCAATATAGTTCAATTATATCTCGCAATAAATGCGCAAAACTGCTCTAATATTATACTCCACAGTTAAGTTCAACGATATGGTGAATAGAGAATAAAAGTGTGCTTCACAAAAATAAGAAAAATCATTGTTGGATTCTTATTTTTGTTCGAGGGGTAAAAATTCTATATCTACTAACATTCCAATTAAAAGAATTTTTTGCACGAAACAATTTTTGAATAAAATTGATGGAACTTAGAATTCCAAAAATAATTCAATGAAAAATATGGAATTCTAACCTAGGTATGAGTACACTACAATTTTTTCCTAAGATCAATCGTTTGAAGGGAGAGGAAAGAGGAAAGAGGGTCGAGATTTTATTGATAAAACCCACTTTCCTCTAACGGTACAGATCATATACCCAGAGAAGTGTCCTTTACCCACTTTCCTTAAGATATGATATCTCATTTACTCTCACACCTCAAGCGAACGACCAAAGGGAGTTCGCGTACTCTCACCTCACACCTCAATAAGCATTTATTTATCAAATATGGCCGGCAGCTGGTAACTGAAAGATTGAAGAATAAAAAAAAATATATCCGAACAAAGAGATCTATGGCTGGCGAAAGAACCTATTTTTAGCCAAAATATATCTTACAAACAAATGGATCCGAAAATTACCATTTAACTTTAAACTCTACCTGCGTAAGGTATTGGCCAACGAGAAGTTTACAAAGGTCGGAGATAATGTTGTGATCTTGTCGCAAGTGCCGCCATATCCGAGTGTCGCCTTTGACCGGTATTTCCAGGGCCTAGATCTGACCGCAAAAGGCGGCCATGGGCTTTTAAGTCTGGAGTTCGCAATAACCAATCGATGTAAGTTTAATTGCTGGCATTGTTCAAATGTGCACCGTCAAGGAAAAGACCTGACACTTGAGGAGCTCTCCAAAGCAATTACCGAGTTTATCGACCATGGTGTAACTTGGGTTGGTCTCTCTGGCGGCGAACCACTGTTGAGGAAGGATATTGTGGACATTGTTCGCAATATTGGACCTCGTGCCACAGCTGCAATATTAACCACTGGTTATGATCTAACAAAAAAGACTGCAAAGGCGTTGAGGTCTGCCGGTTTGTTCTCATTTATAATAAGTCTTGACAGTATAGAAAAAGCAAAACATGATAAATTACGTGGATTTTCCGGTGCGTATAAAGTTGCATTGAATGCTATTAAGATGTCTCTTAAATACGGATTTTACACGGTTGTTTCTACAGTGGCTACTCATAGTAATGTTACCAGCGGCGAGCTCGAAACGCGGGTTAAGTTTTGAAAAGACTTGGGTGTTCATGAAGTTAGGGTCCTGGAACTGGCAGCATCCGGAAGATTACTAACAGAAAGCTCTAACCTCCTAAAAGATAAAGATCGAGAGATTTTATTCGAACTACATAAAAAGGCCAATGCCGGTTCCGAACTACCACGTGTCATGGTATTTCCATACCTCGAACAGCCCGAGTTTCTTGGCTGTACCGGCGGTTTCCACCATATCACCATTGATGCGCAGGGTAATGTCTGTCCATGCCCGTTTACACCGCTCAGTTTTGGAAATGTGGTTCATGAGCCAGTTGAGGAGGTTTTGGAGAGATTAAAAAAGCATTTCCCAACACCATCATGCAAATGTTTGAATACCGAGTACCTAAAAAAGATCCGGAATGATTTCGATGGTAAGCTTCCATTATCATACAAAGAATCTGCTGCAATAGTGAAAGAACAACGTTCAAAGGAAATTCCTACTTTTTATCGCAAGCTTGGCTTGAAATAGGGAAAAAATATTAATATTCAATTGCCATTTTTGTATTGGTGATTATTTGAGTCCGGAATATATCATAGATGAAGCAAAACCGGCGGCCGAGGCTGCACCTGCAGCGGCCGCACCTGCAGCACCAGCATCGGCCGCAACAGCGGCGGCTGCACCGGCAGCTGCGGCAAAACCTGCAAAAGCTGCACCATCCAAACCCGCTCAGGAAGCCGATCGAACAGAATACACGCCTTATGATATGCCACCTTCGTACCCGCAAACACCACGAAAAGCATTATTCACAACCGAAAATATACCTTCATTTATGGGACTTGGTCTGCTGATCGGCATCATACTACTATTCGTCGGTACAATGATCACAGCCGGGGGAATGTATGTTGACGTGGAGTCATTGGATTCGGATGATGCGGACCTTAAGAGAAACCTGTTAGCAAGCGGGGTTTTGATCGACGGCATTGGTCTGTTTTTGGCGGCAATATTTATCGTGCTTCCACTTTTACTGGTAAAGAATATTGGAGATAAGCAAAAAACATTTATGATACTCCTTCTCGGGGCGATCATTATAGGATTTTCCCTATTAGCGATTTAATAGCACATTTGAAGTTTTGGTTCATCTCACAATTTTCGTAGGGTAATGTGAAAATGATGATTTAACTAGTTATTACTAGATTATTTTAAAACTCTAAATCTTAAATAGGAAAGAGGGAAGAGGACGCTTCAAAGCGTTAATAATTCAAAATGCTAGAGGAAAGTGGGTTTTAACGATAATATTTCGACCCGCTTTCCACTATCCTCCTCCCACTTTCCTAACAAATGATTGTTCCAGTCATTCAAACATTGGATTTTGTTTAGGGTTTAGATATTCGAGCTTCGGATTTTGTATCATTAGAGAGAATTTCACGACCACCAGTCAATAGACTGGTGAAATTCTCTCTTTAAAACTCCATATTCTTGATGAATTTATCTTGAAATTCCGGGTGGGTTGCAAGCTCGATATTTTCCATTGCCTTGGCGATCCTCTCCGCCTCGTTCCTGGCGGCGGAAGAGCGAAGTAACACTTTAGCGCCCAGCCCTGCTGAGTTACCGATCGATTTTATCTTCCCGATTGGAATATCGGGTAATAGTTTGATATCCAGAGCGCTTTGTGGTTTAAGGTAATTACCAAATGCACCTGCCAAATATACTGCATCCAGATCTTTGTAAGTTGCGCCGAGCTCTTCAAATAATATTTCGATACCAGTTAGTATTGCCGCTTTGGCCAATTGCACCTCACGAATATCTGCTTGCGTGATGGTGATCGCACTATCGAGACCAGAGTCCTGTTTGGGTACAACCAGAAGTACAGGTTGTGCAAGACCGCAGCTGGCGTTGGGTTCAACAGTACCCTTTAACTTCACACCTTTTTTATATCTAAGTAACCTTTTTGCTTTTTCCTGGTTGATGTTCCCGTTTATGTTGATCGCTTCTACACGCAGGAATTCGCTAAGGGCATCCACTACACCCGACCCGGTAATTCCAATAGCAGGTTTACCACTAATGGTTTTACAAAAAATTCTTTTGTTATGTATCCAGACTTCATATACGGCACCCGGTACCGCACGCATGCCGTACTTCAGGTTACCACCCTCAAAAGCGGGCCCGGCCGCGGCAGAACATGCAAGAAGCCGTTGATCATTACCAAGCAATATCTCGCAGTTTGTTCCTATATCCAGAATTAACTTCAGACCAGGGCCTTTCAGATTTTTTAAGCTATCACGATCAGCAGCAGCAGCATCAACATCAGCACTGCCACTTGCACGCAGCATATCACTGACAAGTGCGCTCACTACTGCATCGGCCCCTATGAATCCTGCTGATAACGGTCCCAGATATATTTTACCACGGTCATTGATATTGAACGGGAATTGATATGCATCGATATATGACCCACCTGTATATACTGGAGTATATGGTGCCTTGCCAAGAGAGGAAAGTGGTAGACCAAGAAAATTATGGAGCATGGTTGTGTTTCCAACTATAGCTAACTCATATATCTCATTTGAGCTGATCTTATTTATTTCACATAGCTTTTTGATCATGCTCTCGATGGTTTCGTGCAGCATGTGGCTCAATTCAGTGCCGCCATTAGTATTAGTATCGGGCGTAGGCATAGGCATAGGCGTACTATTATCACGGTAACTGTTCATGCTGTAGCTGTATCTGATCCTCGATATTATGTCAGCCCCTATACGTATCTGTGGGTTAACTGCTGAAGTAACTGAAAGCTCCTCACCATTTGCAAGATCTACCAGATATGCCACTATTGTGGATGTGCCAATGTCCAGTGCAACCCCATACAAGCCGGCTGAACCTTTGGGTTCACCATAGGGTCTTATATCGATCAGCTCTTTTTTATGCGGAAGGTCCGCTAATACTGCTTCGATCTCCCAATCATACTCATGCAGTCGTTGACCCAAAACCTGCAATAAAGAGTTGTGTGCTGAAAGGTGTAGTAGCTCATTGTCACCAATGTTTCTCTGTACACGTTCGAGATCACTAACATTATCATCCAGGGTAGGCTTCGGCAGCTTGCATTGAACACTTTTTATAACCGGATCGAGTTTGAATTTATTTTTTATCTCGGGCGATATCCAACCATTTACCAGGATCGCATGTGAGCTTGTAAGACCAGCATCCATACCGAATTCGGGTTCATACAGCCAAACCGGTAATTCTACACTCATGTTATCATTAACTATACAGGTACATGCTAAACGCATACCTTTTTTCAGCTCGATATCTTGAAGTGCTTTTTTTGAGACTGGATCAGGTGGAATATATATATTTCGCGGGAACTTGGTGATCTTGACCTTGCATTTGTTGCATTTGCCATTCCCACCGCACGGCCCGGCCAGATCCAAACCAACCATCTTAGCGGCATCCAGGATGGTGATCGGGTGAGTAAGTTCAACCTTGATACCAAGTGGATGGAAAATGATCTCAAACTTCTCCATGAGCGGTAATAATGCACATATTCCTATTAATAAATTGAGATGAAGAATTAATAAAAAAATGCTTCACAAAACGATTAATAAATAACGCATTTTTTTAAAGTCAAATTTGAAAAGTTAAACCTTAAAAGTTAAAAGTTGAAGCTGAAGTTTTATAGATAATTAATCGAACTTTTCAAATTTCCAACTTTGGAAAAGTCGAAGAGTTTTTCAATGTAGAATAATTTTTCTCAGGAAAATTGTTCAAATTTACAATTTTAACTTTTCCAACTTTGGAAAAGTCGAAGAGTTTTCCAATGTAGAATAATTTTTCTCTAGATAATTGTTCAAATTTGCAATATCCAATATCCAATTTGCAATTTCCAATATCCTCAACTGATTAAAATCGATACATTAAGATTAATAATAGCAAATTTAATAGTACTCAGCGTAATTACCCACGAAGAACCTATCTAATCAGGTTTTAAATTACAAAACACATCGTTTCTTAAAGACCTAAATTGAAACTTGAAGAAATAAGGGAAATCAATATTCAGTGTGGTGGAAGAATGGTAACCATGAACGAAGAGGCCCGGAAAATTGACGATTTCGTAGTAAAAACAATATCATCCCAAAATTTGGATAAAACTAAAATAATAACTCTATTACAACAAGTTCAATCTGAGTTCGGTTATTTATCCCATAATGTGATGTTGTCAATATCGCGTAATCTTGAAATACCGGAAATTGATGTGTTCGGTGTTGCTACCTTTTATGAACAGTTTAGGTTCATCAAGCCTGGCAAACATCTCATCAAGGTCTGTGAAGGTACGGCGTGTCATGTTAAAGGCGGGGCAGCTATAACACAGACAATCGAACGCGAGTTGGAGATCAGCCATGGTGAAACCACCGCTGATGGCATGTTCAGCTTGGAACGCGTTGCATGTTTGGGTTGTTGTGCTCTGGCGCCCGTAATTGTGATTGACGAAGATATACATGGTATGATGAATGCTTCAAAACTCAATACAATACTAAGCAAATATCTGCCAGGTAATGGAAATATGAACGACGAGGAGGTTGTTTAGAATGACGGCAAATGAACCGAACGAAAGTGTGACCCAAACTACTCAAAATCCTGGTCGATCCGATAAAACCACTATTTTGGTGTGTCAGGGTACTGGTTGTATATCTTCTGACTCACCAGAGATCTACGAAGCGCTGAAAAATGCGCTCGATAAATTTGGATTAAAGGATTCGGTAGATGTAAAATTTACAGGTTGCCATGGATTTTGTCAGCAAGGCCCAATTGTAATTATTGAACCTGAGGGGACATTCTATGCCAAAATAAAAGTTGAAGATGCTGATGAAATTATTGAAAGCCATAT
Source organism: Thermoplasmata archaeon (assembly GCA_020696345.1). Taxonomy (GTDB): domain Archaea; phylum Thermoplasmatota; class Penumbrarchaeia; order JAEHCK01; family JAEHCK01; genus JAEHCK01. The sequence continues at coordinate 18,176 of JAEHCK010000039.1, forward strand.
AAAAAATGGCGAGCCTATAAAAAGATTATTCTATAAAGATCCAGTAAACGACGAAGCAATACCGTTATACAAAGATATACCATTTTATAAGCACCAGACCCGAGTAGTACTTCGTAACTGCGGCCATATTAACCCCGAAGAGATCGATGATTATCTTTCTGTCGATGGATATTCTGCATTGCAAAAGACACTATCGGAATTAAAACCCGATGATGTGATCGAAGTGATCTTGAGATCCAAATTGCGCGGCCGCGGCGGAGCAGGTTTCCCAACAGGTCTCAAATGGAAGTTCTGCAGAAATGCCTCAGGCGAACCAAAATATCTCATCTGCAACGCGGATGAAGGCGACCCTGGCGCATTCATGGATCGAAGTACGTTGGAAGGCGACCCGCACAGTGTATTGGAAGGTATGGTGATCGCAGCGTATGCTATTGGTGCAAGTCATGGGTATATCTATCTCCGTGCCGAGTATCCACTGGCTGTCAGTAGATTCAGAAAGGCAATAGAAAGCGCCAAAGCTAATAATTACCTGGGCGAGAATATTTTAGGCTCAGGATTCAGCTTTGATCTTGAAATAATCGAAGGTGCAGGGGCTTTTGTCTGCGGCGAAGAAACCGCATTAATAGCATCGATTATGGGCAAGCGTGGTATTCCAAAACCAAGACCGCCGTTCCCGGCGACGTCTGGTGTGTGGGGTAAGCCATCAAATATCAATAACGTGAAAACCTTTGCCACAGTGCCAGTGATAATAAATAAAGGCGCGGACTGGTTCTCATCGATCGGCAGTGAAAAGAGCAAAGGTACAGCTGTTTTTGCACTTACCGGTAAGATCGCGAACTCAGGTCTTGTAGAAGTACCAATGGGTACATCATTGCGGACAATTATCTTCGACATCGGTGGAGGAATTCCTGATAACAAAGAGTTCAAAGCGGTCCAGACCGGCGGGCCATCTGGTGGATGTCTACCCAAAGATAAACTGGACCTCCCGGCCAACTACGAAGCATTAACAGAAGCAGGCTCGATCATGGGCTCTGGCGGCATGGTGGTAATGGATGAAGACACCTGTATGGTGGATATTGCAAGGTTTTTCATAAACTTCACACAAGCCGAATCCTGCGGAAAATGCACTCCATGCCGTGATGGGACTAGGGTCATGCTCGAAATGTTAACTGATATTACCGAAGGCAGGGGTAAGAAAGGCGATATCGAAACACTCGATGAGCTTGGAAAAGTAATAATGGATACATCATTATGTGGTTTGGGTCAAACTTCTGCAAATCCTGTGGTAACCACGATCAAATATTTCAAGGATGAATATGAGGCACATATTAATGAGAAAAGATGCCCGGCCAAAGCTTGTAAAGAGTTAATTCAATATTGGATAGACCCAGAGAAATGTATTGGATGCCAGAAATGTTTAAAGAATTGTCCAGTGGATGCGATTTCTGGTGAAAAAAAGAAACCGCACTTGATTGACAATGATAAATGTATCAAGTGTGGCATCTGTTATTCCGGATGTCCGAAGAAGGTTCAAGCGGTTACTAAGGTAGATAACGTTCAAACTCAGATCGGGGGTGGTGAGTAATGATAACGATCGATGATAAAGAATACGATTTCAAACCTGGCCAAACCGTTCTCGATGCGGCAAAGGAGGCGGGCATATATATACCGACTTTATGTTATCATCCCTGTCTACCGCCACAGAGCGCATGCCGGATTTGCCTGGTTGAAGTCGAAGGTGTAAGAACACTTTGTGCTAGTTGCTCGTATCCGGTAAAAGACGGATTGATCATAAAAACCAAAAGTGAACGTATATTAAATGCGCGAAAGATCATACTTGACCTTATCTTACGCTCGCATGAACTAAAATGTGTAGTATGTGACAAGAATGGCACCTGCGAATTACAGAAAATTGCTTATGATCTAGGTATCGATAGGTCCCGATTTGGCTTTAAATCAAAGGAGATTGCCATTGATGAATCCTCACATGCATTATTTTATGATATGAACCAATGTATCCTTTGTGGTCGATGTGTAGCCGCGTGCAACGAGCTAATGGTTAATGAGGTAATAGGATTTACCGGTCGTGGTTCGGATTCAAAGGTCAGCACTGCATATAATGACAGTATGATCGACTCAACTTGTGTGATGTGCGGCGGCTGCGTGGCGGCATGCCCGGTCAATGCTATCCTTGATAAACGCTCATTAGCCAAGGGCAGGTCATTTGAGATGGAAAAAACAACCGTAATTTGCCCATATTGCGGCGTTGGCTGCAATCTTAACCTGAACACCCGTGATGGCCAATTGATCCGGGTTACCACTGAAGACTTCGGTTCCGTTAACCACATCATGACATGTGTGAAAGGCAAGTTTGGTCTTGATTTCATCAATCACCCCGATAGGCTCACGACACCGCTGATCAAAGAGAATGGTAAATTAAGGGAGGCAACCTGGGACGAAGCTTATGACCTGATCGCAACCAAGTTTTCAGAACTTAAAGATAAACATGGACCCGATGCACTGGCTGGGTTCAGCTCGTCAAAGTGTACCAATGAAGAGAACTTTTTAATGCAAAAGCTGGTTCGCTGCGTGTTCGGGACAAATAATGTGGATAACTGCGCGAGGTTGTGCCATGCATCAACCGTGGCTGGTCTGAAAAAGGCCTTTGGCTCAGGCGCAATGACAAACTCCATATCTGAAGTGGAAAGATCAGATGTGATCTTGGTAACTGGGTCCAATACTACCGAGGCGCACCCAGTGATCGGGTCGATGATCAAACGTGCAGTGAAATATGGCAATACCAAATTGATCGTGGTTGACCCGCGAGAGATCGAACTTGTGAAATTTGCCGATGTTTGGCTCCGGCAAAAGAACGGCACCGATGTTGCCTGGCTCAATGGTTTTATGAATGTGATCTTGGAAGAGGGTCTGGAGGCTGGTGAGTTTATACGGGAGCGCTGTACAAGCAGTGATGAATTAGCGAAGATCGTGAAGAAATATACACCCGAGTATGTCGAGAAGATAACGGGCATCCCTGCCGAGGACCTGCGCAAGGCAGCCAGGTTATACGCGAGTGCGGATAAAGCGGCAATATATTATGCAATGGGCATTACACAACATTCAACAGGCACCGATAATGTGCTTTCGGTTGCAAACCTTGCAATGCTTACCGGTAATGTAGGTTTCGAGGGGACGGGTGTGAATCCGTTACGCGGCCAGAATAATGTGCAGGGCGCTTGCGATCTTGGTGCGTTACCTAACACCCTTCCGGGATATTCTGATCTGACCAACCCGGAGGTCCGTGGAAAGTTCGAGAAGGCATGGGGAACCAAGCTACCTGATAAGGCCGGGCTCGGTGTAGTAGAGATATTGAATAATGTTCTGGATGGAAATATTCATGGGCTGTACGTTTTGGCAGAGAACCCGGCAGTCTCTGATCCCGATAGCAACCATGTGAAAGAAGCGCTGGAGAAATTGGATTTTCTAGTGGTCCAGGATATTTTCTTGACGGAAACCGCACAATTGGCGGATGTTGTACTCCCTGGCACGAGCTTTGCGGAAAAGGACGGGACATTCACAAATACCGAACGAAGGATCCAGAGATCTTACAAGGCCTTGGCCCCGCCGGGAAGTGCCAGACCTGACTGGCAGATATTATGCGATGTTGCTTCGAAGATGGGTTTTAAGATGAGTTATAACCATCCATCAGAGATCATGGATGAGATCGCATCGGTCGCACCTATCTACGGCGGCATTCAATACCAACGTCTAGGCACGGTTGGGTTGCAATGGCCATGCCCTGACAGCCAACATCCAGGAACCAAATACCTGCACAAGAATAAATTCACTCACGGTAAGGGTATATTCCATGAAGTGGAATTTCTGCCGCCGGCCGAGCTACCGGATAAGGATTATCCACTGGTATTATCAACAGGTCGCATATTGTATCATTTTCATACAGGCACTATGAGTAGACATTCATATACACTCGATAAGACCGTACCTGAAGGATATGTTGAGATCCACCCGGAAACTGCGGTGGAGTTAGGGGTGGAAGATGGAGAATATGTAAAAGTTAGTTCTCGCCGAGGCAGTATAAAAACAAAAGCATTTGTAACTGAAATGGTGGCGAAAGGCTCGGTGTTCATTCCGTTCCATTTTGCCGAGGCAGCTGCGAATGTGCTGACGAACCCAGTACTAGATCCTATCGCAAAAATACCCGAACTCAAGGTATGTGCGGTCAAAGTGGAAAAAGTATAGATTACAATCATAATAGTTGACAGTTATTAGTTGTCAATCATTAGTTTTCCTTATTCTTTACTAAATGCATTTTACTTTTAGCTTTTAACTTTTACATAGGTAAGAATTCTTTACTTAGTGTTATTTAATACAAGAATTCTTAGCTCCAGACAATTTTCTTTAGAAAAATTGTTGAGGTTTAACTTTTCCAAACCATTACCACTTAATTATAAAAAATTCCGGTTCAAATCAAGATTTGAATTCCCCTTTTGAAAACACTATCATTACCAAGGCGAATAAACTGAAGACACTCGCAACACAAATGTCCAAACTGATGTTTAATACTACGGGCACCATCCCAACTATGGCACCTATGAATGCTACACTGTATCTTTTTTGTTGAAAGGCGCCTATTGCACCGAAAAGTGTTATCAGGGTCAGAAGTACTAATATTACGATGCACGAATAGGTATATGAACTCGATATATCCTCGGTGATCGTTATTGCAGGTGATTCAATTTTTTTTAGTTCAATGGCTTCGAGATCGGTTACCGAGCTATTCCTCACGGTGACATTATTGAGATATGTAAAATAGAAATCTTTTGCAAAAACCGTGATTTCATAGAGCCCTACAGGTACATTGGTAAATTCAAAATACCCGTCGTTTGCACTGTATTTGACATTGTTTGGATATACATTATTTTCTATTATTAATTTAACTGTAGCATTTTCCACGGTACGCCTTTTACTATCAACCACACTACCATTGATCGTTTGAGTTTGACCAGATACCTCATCAAAACTCTGATCCAAGCCTTCATCGTAAACGATGTTCAGTTCTGTTGAGCTATTAGACGCAAATAGAATTTTCACCATGGTTATATTATCGCTTCTTGGTGACTTAACACGAAGGGCGATAATTCCTGGTGGAATATCGTGCAATGTATAATTTCCACTATTATCGGTTTGAGTTGAGATATTCGCACTTACGACAGAAACCTCGATGTTATCAAGCAGCGCTCCTGAAGTGTTCATCACCGATCCTTGAAGTGTCCCGTTTAAATTATCATCAACTATTACTGTTTCATTATACGGGCCATCCAGTGGAGACAGGTATATACGTGTCATCATAAGATTCCCGGGTAGGTCAATTATATTTTGTGACTCGTCGGTTCGTTCTAATAACTTTTTTGAAAAGAGAGTTTTATGGACGATCACTCTGCGGTACCCTTCTTTGCTATATTCTATTTCATATTCACCCACCGGTACCTTTTCGAACCTGTATCTGCCCTTATTATCTGTAAAAGCGGTTAAGTTTGTATCATGGATAGTTACGGTCATATTCTCCACCGGATCATCATCAACATCCTTAACTTGACCACTTAGGATGGTATCGCCTGTTGCATTCTCTATATCACGAATTACCAAATAAAAATTAATGGGAAAAAACAGATTTAATAAAAATACGAAAACCAATAATACCCCAACAATCGTTGATCTCCGGATCTTTTTTCTAGGCTGTGATGGGCCTGGACCATCGTACATTGGGTGGCCCGGAACACGGGATCTCTCCAATTTTATATCGTCGATCTCTATTTCTTCATCGACATTCAGGTCTATATTTGAATTATTATTCTTTATTGGATCTCCCCCTTCGATCACAGCCGATATGACAAATGACCCATATGGATTATCTAACTTGCTCTATTTTTTTTTCTTTGCACGTTTAACGCGTTCTTTCGCATTGAACCCTGTTGCATCTTCTAGGAATTTATTGTAACGGCGTATTGTTTCATTTATCTCATCATCGGGTACATCCTTTTTCATGGTTGTATCAACAATTAAAATATCCTTGTTTTTTAACCATGTTGTCAAAGGCTGCAAGGCGCCATAAGTTACTACAAATTTATCCTGATCAACCTTCACGCTGCCAAAAATAGTTTCGATCATGCCTTTTAATTTATCTCCCTCGATGTTTTTAAGATGCCCACGTTTAATGTCATATTCTTGCAAGATATCACAACCGTTATATTTCGAATTGCTTCAATAATTTGAACAGTTCAGAACTTAAATCAAGATGAGATATATAATCCTTTCGATAATGATTGCTGAATTGTCACAAGTTATATAGATTATTTGGCACCTCTCGATAATTTGTGGGGTTTCATAAAAAATTATTGCTGAACAGTGGCGGAGTTAATTTAATGCTGAACAGATACCGTGACGAATTTATGCTGAACAGATACCTGGATGGGTTGATGCTGAATAGATGCCGTGCTGGGTTGGTGCTGAACAGATACCGTGATGAATTTATGCTGAACAGATACCTGGATGGGTTGATGCTGAATAGATGCCGTGCTGGGTTGATGCTGAACAGATACCGTGATGAATTTATGCTGAGTTGATTCCAGGATTTATTTTTAAAACTAAATTTCAATTAATCGACAGTTAATCCGGGCATCTGTCAATCTACAATTAATCCTGGCATCTGTCAATCGACATAAAATCAAGGTATCTGTCAATCGCTAATTCATCCAGGCATCTGTCAATCGATAATCCATCAGGGTATCTGTCAATCAATAATCGATCAAGGCATCTGTCAATCGCTAATTCATCCAGGCATCTGTCAATCAATAATCAACCAAGGCATCTGTCAATCAATAACCCATCACTGCCACTTCACTCTGTGACCTGCAATATATGACTTAAAAAAATAAATCAGATAGTTTCCCGCGAGCGTATTGAAAAGAATACAACAACGATTACAACGATGATAACTATGACAGTTATGATCGCTCCGGCCATTATCGTAGTGAACTGCTCTTCGGAAAATACTCCTTCATCTCCACTTTCTGTATCAATTGTAATTTGGAACTGGGTTTCATCGGTACCACCATCATTATCCTGGACCGTGAGGTCAATTGTGTATGTCCCTGAATTTTTCCATTTATGTGTGATCTGTGATTCGTTTGTTCGGACTTCAGCCGAACCGTCACCAAATGTCCAGATATATGTCACGATCTCGCCGTCTTTATCGATGGAATCTGCCCCTGAGACCTGGACTTCGACATCGATCTTGACATCCTTGATCTCCTTGATACGTGCCACCGGTAAATTGTTCTTCACGGCCAGAATAATATTACTGACCGTTGCATTCAAGCCGGTCTCATCTTCCACTGTTAAAGATACATTATACGACCCGGGATTGATATATTTATGTTTTGTACTATTTTCTCTGGAGATATATACTGCCCCATCACCGAAATCCCAGATAAATTTCAGATCCTTTTGCGCCGAATCCGGGTCAGTGGTATTAGATGCGTCGAACGTTACCCAACCACGAGCATAGATCTCTCTTGGATGAGCGCTATATCTTGGAATGGGTGGTTTACTAGGTTCGGGAATGTCTACGGTTATCTCATATTCAGTACTCCAGAATTCCTTGTCTCTAACTACCAATGAAACATAATGTTTACCCGATTCTTTGAAAGTATATTCCACTATACTATCATATTTATTAATGTTCCCTTCACTAGTACCAATTTCCCAGGTATAATTCGTGATCGGATCTCCATTTGGGTCATATGAACTCGAACCATTGAATATCACTGGCCACCCCAACACAAGGTTGCCCTGTGCATTATATGATGCAGGATCGATGATGATCTTAGCCGCTGGCCGGACATTTATATTTACTGTAAAGATCTCAGAAGTAGTAACATTAATGCCGTCATCAACATCCAGGGATACAAAATATTTATAATTGCCAGCGCTCAAGTATGTATATTCGTAAAATTGGTCGGTGATCCAACCGCTTGTGGCTGACGGGTCCATGATGTTAAAGTTCCAACGATATTTTAACGGGAAATCGGTTTTGTTATCATTATCCATATCGAATCCCATTAGATTATCCGGGTCATAGCTCTCATTTGCGAAGAAAGTGATCAATTGGTTTATCTTAACTGTAAGATTATTTTCATAATATTTTGAATCAAATTCACGTTTGGCTTTAATTGTAGCAACTGGCTCAATATTACGTTTCAGGCTGATCTTACATGATGCCGTGGCATTATCCACTAATGTACCATCCGATACCGTTAATGTGATGGTGTGCTTGGTAGGCCCGTATTTCTCCGGGGTAAAGACATAATATATAGATGATGCCGAAACCTCGTTACCCTCGATCTCATATGTATCTGCATTGTCATCAAAATCCCAATGGTAAGTTAGTTTATCATTATCCTTATCTATTGCACTGGCAGAGAACCAAACCTTTACTCGTTGATCCAAGATCGACGTGACTAGTTTCGAATGCTCCGTTATTTGTTCATTATTATTGACCTTTAAAGATGTAATTTCCGGTGATTGGTCACCGCGATGAACTCTTACTAATGTGGAGTTCCAGTCGGTATGCCCATTCGGGTCCTTGACCGTAAGATTTACTTGGAAATCTCTATACTCCGATGTCAATGGTATATCATTTGCCGAGTAGGTATGATATGTTCTTTTATTGGCATTGTTAAAATCTGTTGACCAGCCATCACCCCAATTCCATTTATATTCCAACCGATCGGTTTCAAAGGGATCTATCTTTTTGTTTCCATTAAAATCGTCATTTGGGTCGAACGAATCGGAAGCATCGAAAGTAACACGGTCACCAACCATGATCTTCTGGTTCGGCGGATATGGTGGGAAACCTTGATCGACCGTAGTGTTGGTCAGCCAAGCACGTGGCACTAGATCATTATGGAAATACGGCATTGCCAGCCATGATAATTGATAATTGAACCCGCAGTATGTCAATGCCTCCTCACCGTTTGGGCTGGTCATTGTAATTTCAAGAATTACACGCCCTTTTTCGATGGTATACGGCAGGCTTCCGCTCTGCCAGGTGCCATGGGCTTCGTAGATCTCTTCCTCCATGGTGCCGTCGATTATATCTCCACTGGTTTGATATGGTGGGAATTCGCAGCGGTGCTCCAGTGTGGTAGGTACATGTTCGTCGTAATGGTCGTTGGTATCTAATCCAATGGTTACCACAATTGTCTTGCTCGCAGACGTTAGGCTGTTAATGATCAATGAAATGAACGGTTGACCGGCGAATGATGTGTTCAATTTTAGCTTGGCGGCTCTTTGGCCACCTGCAGGATATGGAAATGATTTAATGGCACCATTTATCATAGGCGCACGATTCAGGTTCGGATTCGAACCATCAGAGACCAAAGGCACACCTTTTAAATACACAACGTTGGAAGTTATAGTTGGGCTGCATAAGTAATATACATTCCCAGGGTTATAACTATCCGGGGTTTCCTGTTCCAGGCGTGATACACGCACTTCTTGCCCGCTTACCGGTTCCGAGCATATTATTAAACTTACACCTGCGATCGAGCCCAATACAATATTGATCACAATAAATAAACCAATTAAGAGTGGCAGCAACTTTTTCATAATTACACCCTTCCATTATACTTCAAATGTTTATCATAAGAGTTATCGTTATATTCTTCCCTGATCAAAATATAAAAGATTTATTTTATGTATACTTAATCATATTTATAAATTTTATGAACAATTTGATAACAAATTTTAAACTGGGTAATTACTCATTACTTTTCATATTTATATATTCTTCTGTTTCATGAACATATTTGTGATGGTTAAAGTTGTATTTCCATTTATTATTAACCTACATTTATTTTTAACCTAATAATTTATTATATAAATAAATTAGGCCTCGATCTGATTTAATAAAAAAGTGAAGAGAATAAGAGAATATTAGGAATATCTTGATGTTTAATAAAAAAATGCGTTATTTATTGATCGTTTTGCATAGCATTTTTTTATTTATCATCATTTTTTTGTTGAATTTGTGTATGTGTAGGTTTAGTTGTTGGTTTAGTTGCCTTGGGCTGAACAGCTAAAGATTGTTGTGATTGAACCGGTTTAACTGTAGGTGTTGGTTGAGGCGCTTTTGGTTTAATTGATGGCTGGGGTTGATATGATGGCTGATTCAAAGTTGGCGTTTGCTTTTGTATAATATGTTTGATCGTGGGTTTGGGTGAGGTATGTTTTACAGTTGGCTGTAGTGTGGGTTGACCAGTTTTTACAGATCTTTTTATTTGCGGTTGTCCGGGCGTCTTTTTGATCTTCTTGATCGGTTTTCTCGTAATTGCTTTCTTTATCTTTGACTTCACAATTGGTTTTGGTCGGGTGTAAATGGGTTTGAATTGCGGAATGTTTTGTATAGTGCCTTGGCCTTGGCCTTGACCTTGGATCGTGCCTTGGCCTCCGCTAATTTCTTTACCAGTATAAACCTCCATATCATCTGCCTCTATTACTTCCACTTCTATAACCTCGGCAGTTTCTATGTCATCATCTGAAAACTCGTCTTCAGATTCGTCAATTGGCAGCACTTCCAAAACATCGACTTCAAATGGCTCGTCCTCTCCCAATTCGAATTCGATCGCCACATCTTCGAGCAGTTCCATTTCGATCGGCTCGATCTTTTTATCTTTTGGCTGTACCAGTTCTATTAACGGATAATCCTCATCGGTCTTCATTGGTGCGACGATCTTGAACTCAACCTTGTCAACACCTGCATCCGGTGTATCCTGGCCCTCGGCCTCGGAAACTTTAATGAATTGGGTAGGTTCATCAGAACCGGATATGGCCGAACCCGAACTGCCCGCTTCGAGTTCCAGTTTAGAATACGAACATCGTCCAGCTACGGATTTATTCAGGCGTTCACAAACTGTGCAATAATATCTATTTTCAGGATGTACTTTGCACGGCTGAACTGGCAATGTATCTAAAAATTCCTCTAAAGGGCCAAAACCTGCTTGTGCAGTTGCCTCCACCATGATTTCACCTTGGATTTTGTTTAGAAACTAATGGAAAGATCGAATCTAAAACATTTTAGCTAACTTAAATAACTTTCGGTGAATTATCTCAATTGTTAAGTAATATGGAAAAATTCCACGATCAGAGGTTCTAAACGAATTCTTCTTCACAATTTGGACATATCATATCATTCGCGTCTACTTCGGCGCCACAGGTTGGACATTCAAAACTTTCATCTTTTACCTTGTCTTCAATATCGACGAGTTTTCCATTACCTTTTATTCCATTTTTCTTCTTATGGGTCGATTCAGGTTCAATATCAACATCTTCGAGCTCTTCTTCTTCCCATTCGAGAATTGCACCGCATTCCGAGCACTCATACACGTCTTCTTCTATCTCGATACCACACTCTGGGCACTGGAAAACTTCTTCTTCGTCCTCTTCCTCCTCCTCATCTTCATCTTCTTCTTCTTTAACTTGTTTCTTTACCATACCTTCGGCACGATCTCTCCTTCTCATGATCGCTGCCAGAATAATTATGATAATTATTAAGATCATTATAATTAATAAAAAGATATCAATACCCATGATCTTTCCAAGACCAAGAATACCATCTTCCTCCTCTTTTTCCTTCTCTTTATCTGGTTTATCCAAATTATCCAGCGGATCAGTTCCTTGATCTACCTCATATCCATCTTTGAAATTGTCACCGTCGGTGTCCTCATTGTTCGGGTTTGTATTATTAAGATACTCCTCCAAATTGTCCAAACCATCCTTATCATTATCTGCGCCGCCTAACCATTGCAGGTTACTGAGATATTTGGTTTCCCAATTATCTGGTAAATTATCGGAATCCTCATCATGGACAAATATCGTGTGATTCCTCCTGCTGATAAGCCCAGCCCCATCACGGACTACCAAAATTGCCTCATAATTGCCATCGGCTTCATATTTATGGGCTGCCTTAATGCCATCACCATAAGTACCATCGCCAAAATCCCATAGGAAATCTTCAATATCGACTATAGGAGAAGAACTACTGGCATCGAAAGTGATCCATTTATCAGGTATATGAAAAAAATCTTTATTGTTTGTTTTGAAGTCAGCCTGTAGATCATGTGATGAATCCTTGAACTCGATATCCACTATATTATTACCATTTATCACGGTAGTTACAATATTTCCATTTGAATAGGTATATTTACCCTCGGATCCTTCAGGCCAGACCTCGCCATTGACCACGACCTTAGATGGATATGGCACATCCTTTAATGTCAGCTCCACATCATGGTCAACATAAGCTGATACCGTGAACAAGTTCTTCTCTATGAAATATTGTTTATAGGCATTTTCATGATCCTCATAATCAACACCAAGTATCTCTTTATTTTTCTCACGAGCTATCGAATTACAATCCACTTCAAGTTTTTGTATATTCAATGTTTCTACTGTTAATTGATTTCTATTAGTTTCGATCTGTGCCAGTACCCAGATCTTTCCTGGTTGTGAATTGTCTACCAGTTCTACTTTATAATGCTCAACTTCTAAGTTATCTTTGTCAAACATGATCAGGTATTCATGAGTGCCGCGTGAGCGGGTCTGGATATTTTGCTCGGCATAATATGCGGTTGTTGTGATCAAAATGAATACAATATATAAAACATAAATTGTGACCCAGAGCCAGCGGTTGCGAGATGGAAATAATCTATTCAACTTCACCACTTTACCACCTCCTCCGCTTTGATACCAATGCCATCAAGAATAAGAATGAACCTACCGGAAGTAATAGGGCTGGAAATTCGGGTATTGTTTGGGTATTTGCACTCCCTTCAGTTTTAGATGATTCTTCATACCAGTCATTTACAGAATTTGTATCGTATGGATCTCCAACCCCATCTTTATATCTGGTAAATGAATTTGTATCAAAAATCGAACCAATGGTTATACTATCAATAACTGTATTTGTACCATCTCGTAATTGGATAGTATCACCTTCAGTTATTCCATCTTCTGTACCGGAATCAATATCACCCGTGCTTAAGAATCCAGCACTGGCAATATCTGCTGTAAATGTATAGATTTCCCATGCCTTATTTACATTATAAATATCATAAATATCTGTACCACTACTATATCCCTTTGCGCTACCCGTGGGGTTTGTGACCTCAATCCACTCTACGGCATTATCAGAGTCACTTGGATATATTTCATTTAAGACTAAATATGTAGGTGCTCTAGTCCCTGGTGGACTTTCTAAATTCTCTTTTTCGGTTTGCCCTAAAATCAAGATAGGCTCATCCGAGTAGTCGCCTTTATCCTTCCAGTCTACTATGTGGAAGTAAACGCTTGCACCATTATCAGCATCCAAGTTATCCAGTGAGATCTGTGATTCAAATTGAGATTTATCCACCGCTGCCTGAACGGTTCCTAAAGACTCGCCCCAGGACCATTCAACTTGCTTATCATCACCATTGAATTTATAATAACCGCTTGCTGACACACTTCCGTCCTGGCCTTTTATATCTATCATGTAGTCCGCACCGATCGGGAACCAATCAGGGCTATAGCCCGTGTTATGATCATTATCCGTATCCAGGAAAATATAGACAGTATCTTCACCGGTTATTACAGGTAGGTCTGGTAGTGTATGCTCTTCGTTCGTTCCGACACTTACAGAACTTGAACTTGATTTGAAATTATCCTTCCATGGCTTATATATATATGGCATAGTGGGTAATTCTGTCCCTGCCAAAACAGCGCCCTCAACATCGAGATAGAAAGAGAGCTCACTCTTGCCCTCTACAACTGCATAGCTGGAGATATCCACATTGGGATCTCTTAATGGTGTTTCATCCACATCATCGATCTTTTCAACACCAACCCAGTCTTCAAAGAGTCCATCTATCCGTATGTCCTCAGGAACAGTGTTTACATAGGATTTTGCACCAGTCCCGGTGATTGTCACGGTACCTTTATCCACTTGTGCATCCACAGTTTCCAAAGAGAATACATCACCGGTTGTCAGTCCTGTGGGTAATTGTGACTTGACCATTAAGGTTCTTGGCTTTGATCTTTTGATCGTGATCGGAAAAGAGACGATCTCGTTATCCTCGTATAACCGGGCATCATGATTGAAACCAATGGAATCAATTTGAATATCTTCGCAATATGATTCAAGAGTAAGCTCAAGCATTTTATAATTGGTTATGCTGGAAGTTTTTGTCGGGTCCGGAACCGGGTCCGTGTTGACCCTAAGTTCATTCGGCGCCACCGGTTGCTGTTTGATCAACAACGCCCCAGGTTCACTGCTCAACGTAACATCGGACATGTCAAAGTTACCCACGGAGTCCATTAAATGAACCTTTGCTTGGATGACTGAGCCGGATAATAGAATAGCTTGTGTTTCTAATTTGTTATCGACACATTTAGCCTTGACAGAATTCGTGGATACCCAACCGTTCCAGTCATTTCCCGGCCGAAGATCGGTGCTGATTCTGGCACTTGGGTCAAATTCCATTAGATATGCCTCTTTTACCATGCCCTTAAATCCGTTGATCTCGATCAAATAATCCGCACCTAGACCATAAAATGAGTACCCCGTGTCTTGATCCTGGTCGTTATCAATAAATATCCTAAGCGTTCCCGAGTCTCTTGATGTATCGGTGGATTTGGAAGTAAAAAAGATATTGTTAAATAATCGACCTTTTACTCGAACGTAAAAAGATACCAGCTTGTCATCTTTTTCTAACTTGCACTCCTGAATGTTCAGATCGTGTATTTGTTGATCATCGGTTGCGTCCGCAAATGCAGGTGTGGATGACCAGTCATCGAATTCACCATCGATCTGGATAGTGTTCTCCACATTAAAGTCAAATATCAAATATAATGTTAAAGGTGCAAGTATCAACCCTAAAATAACAAGGATAACAAGTGATCTTTCTTTACGATTTCGATTAACCATCGATCTTTTTTTCGAAATAGATCTGTTTTTTCTTATATTGCCTCCCATTCGAATGATCGTCATCCCGTTGCCATTGGTCAGACCATTACCATTGGTCAGGCCGTTGCCGTTGGTCAGACCATTACCATTGGTTAGACCATTACCATTGGTTAGACCATTGCCGTTGGTCAGACCATTACCATTGGTCAAGCCATTGCCATTGGTTAGGCCGTTGCCGTTGGTCAGGCCGCTGCCGTTGGTCATACCAATCCTATATGCTCTTTTATTTAGTGTAACTGTGCTTAATGCCATACGATCAACACATCTATCACGGACATTATAATTAAGAGTGGGTTTTCTAAATGATTTCGAGTTCATAAGCTCACACTCGCTCAATATCTATTTAAAGGAATATTCCGGATTTTCCAATATCGCATATTTATTACTTTGTCTGGTTATAAATAAGATGTAATTATCTCCTTCCTCATTCCAAGTTCCCAGGGCTTTATATTAATTATCTTAAGGATATTCAATTTTGGCTATAATAATATCACCCATGGAATAATTAAATAAAATGTTATTAAAGTTTCAATTGATCTTATTTAATAGTTAATAAATTTCTTATTTACGCAAATAAAGAACAAGATGTTTTCTGTTTTTAATTCTTAATAATCTTTAAATATTTAAACGTATAGGTAATGTAAAATATATTGATCGACAAATACTCGGGCAATCAAATTTGTTGAAATATTTTAAGTTTTTCACATATATTCACCGTAAAGTTTTTACTAAATAAAGTTAATGGGGTGAATCCTTTCAATTATGTTATTAAAAAATTCAATAAACTGAGGTTTATGATTATGACTACGGCTTATGATATACCTGCGGATAAATTGATTGAAAAATTAGTTGAACTATTAAAAAAGGATCCAAACTTCACACCACCGGACTGGAGTAAGTTCGTAAAAACCGGTATCCATCGAGAGAAGCCACCAATAGAAACAGATTGGTGGTATCGTAGAACCTCTGCCGTGTTACGAAAGATATACATGCACTCACCTATTGGTGTCGAGCATGTCAGCCAGATGTTTGGCGGTGCAGTTGACCGAGGCTCAAAACCATATACATCCTGGAGTGGTAGTGGAGCTATAATACGCCATGCAATGAAACAACTTGAGAATGCCGGGTTAATTAAAACGGTGGAAGGCAAGGGTCGGCGAATTGAACCGGCGGGTAAAAAACTGGTGGATAATGCTGCACATGAAGTTAAAAAGGAAATAATCGATGAACTCCCCGAACTTGCAAAATATTGAATGTAAGACGAAGGAAAGCAAATAGTTGTTGTGAAAAATATGTCTGATGAAGATTTCGAACTTGAGATGATTAGAAAAAAACGGTTGATGGAGCTGGAACAACAGCAGAAGTTGGCCGCTGACCAATCCGAGGCAAAAGAACAAAAATTACAGGAATTTGATGAGCAGAAGAAAGCAATACTTAGGCAGATCCTAACCATTGATGCTCGTTCCCGGCTAGCAAGAATTCGATTGGCGAAACCTGAATTTGTAGTGGGGGTTGAACAACAATTGATCATGATTTCCCAATCTGGTCAATTAAGAGGCCAGATAGATGATAAGATGTTGATCCAAATTTTAAAAAAACTTACACCAAAAAGAAAAGAGATTACGATCACCCGGGTCAATAAATAATTATTTTGCTCTTAGAGCCTGTCTGAGAAACAAATATGTGAATAATTAACACCCAGAGAGGCACTTAAGTAAACTTTATAACTTTGTAAACTCATAATAGCTTTTCAGGGTCGATATCAAGTGAGGTGATCTTAATGGATGACGCAGGTTCTGAAAGTGGAGTCAAAGTGGAAGAAGGATCGGAAGGCGAATCTGATGAGGCAATTGGAAAGGTCTTCAAATATTTTTCAAAAGTGGAAGTTGCCGCTATTAATATCACAAGCGGCTCCCTCAAGGTTGGCGATTCTATCAGGATAAAGGGCGCAACTACTGATATCACAATGCAGATCGATTCAATGGAGATCGACCGCCAGAAAGTTGAGAGTGTTGGCGCGGGAGACTCCATAGGTATTAAGGTTCCGGGCCGAGTAAGAGAAAATGACGTGGTATATAAGGTGTAGAACTGATTCTAATGAATTAATGCTGGGGACATTGGAAATTGGAACAATTTTCCTGAGAAAAATTATTCTACATTGGAAAACTCTTCGACTTTACCAAAGTTGGAAAAGTTAAATTTTAAACCTCAACAATTTTTCATAAAAAAATGCTTCGCAAAACGACTAATAAATAACGCATTTTTTTATTATATTATTCCTTCCAAATTTATCAATAAACGGTAGACCACTTCACAAATATCTAATTAGTTATAGAATTGATTTTAATCGATAGCCACATCTCATCATCAGGATAATTAATTGCCATTCGGTCATAGATTGA
>JAEHCK010000105.1 GCA_020696345.1 Thermoplasmata archaeon
AACATCCTGCCATCTCAACGACATATACAACATCCTGCCATCTCAACGACATATCCCACGTCCTGAAATCTCAACGACATATCCCACGTCCTGAAATCTCAACGACATATCCCACGTCCTGCCATCTCAACGACATATAGAACATCCTGTCATCTCGTCGACATATAGAACATCCCGACATCTCAACGATAGATAGAACATCCTGCCATCTCAACGACATATAGAACATCCTGTTATCTCAGCGATATATACAACATCCCGCTAGATTTGATGCCCGAACTCACCGACCATAGGCACGAAGGCGCAGCCGCCCAGCTGGCTTTTACGTAATTTGCCCTTCACCTTGGTTACTCCCGTTAACTCGGAATAATATGTACTGCCCACGGGGAGAAGCAATTTACCATTCTCGGATAATTGAT
Organism: Thermoplasmata archaeon; assembly: GCA_020696345.1. Taxonomy (GTDB): domain Archaea; phylum Thermoplasmatota; class Penumbrarchaeia; order JAEHCK01; family JAEHCK01; genus JAEHCK01. The sequence continues at coordinate 420 of JAEHCK010000105.1, forward strand.
CAACCAGCGGGGGTGGAATATCTGGTGATGCACAAGTCACGAAGATCCTGTCATAAGGCGCTTGTTTTGAGTAACCACTAGAACCATCACCCTCGATCACGGTCACTATATGGTCGTAACCTGCACGTTTCAAATTCTTCCGAGCCCATTCTGCCAATTCCGGTTTGATCTCGACAGAATATACATGGCCTTTTGGTAGTTTACCAACTATTTGTGCAACAACCGCTGCATGGTACCCCGACCCAGCTCCAACTTCTAAAACTTGTTGACCGGGCGCTACATCCAGTTCCTCGGTCATTATACCTACCATATGTGGTGCAGATATGGTCTGACCCGAACCGATACTTAAGGGTGTATCTACATACGCGTGTTTTTTTTCATTCATGGGTACGAAGTGCTCACGTGGGATCGTTTCCATGGCTGCGATCACATGTGGTGATCTGATCCGACCGTCCCGAACCAGTTTCAAAACCATATGTTTCCGTACCTCGGTGAAATCGCTCATCTGATCACTCTACCATAAATACGTACAATATCATCGGCTAACGCGCTTTTATATTTCACAACCTTAGTACGTGTTTTAATTTTAAATACCGCGACATTATCTCGACCGATCTTTATAATATCGCCAATAAAGAACTCTTCATCAGGCAATGCTACGATCTCATGACTCATGGTATTTGACCCTTTATGAACTGAGATTTTTATGTGCCGCTTGCCACATGGGTCAAGAAGTTTGCACCAGATAGTGGATATGTCCTTTACGATCGCCATGGGCTTTCGTGCACCTGAAACCTCAATTGAAGAGATCTTAATAATTTTTTCACCTAACACCATTTCCTGATCCAAAATTACCTCTTCATCAGGGTGAAGTTCGATCGAACTCTTAAATGATTTCTCTTGGTCACTTATTATGAGGGGTACTGTGATCAACTTTTTTTCGGTAATAATCGTATGATGAATATGGCCGCAATCTGTACATCTGATAGTGCAATCTAGAGTTAACTGATTATGTTTTCCAATTATGCCTTTCAGTACCTTATGGAGCGTTTCCGATTTGCAATTTGGGCATAGATCATGGATCGCACTTGGGAAATCCATTTAGTTCCCCTCTTCAGGAATTATACATTTTATATACCAGCTGTTGATATGATCTTCGCGGAGAAAATTTATTTTTTAACCTTGGTATCAGCCACGCCTGTGGCTTCATCTTTACCTTCTTTTTTCTCCTCTTTATCGGCTTCTTCACCTTCTTCTTTTTCAACCTCATCTTTTTCTTTTTGTTCTTCTTCTTCTTTCTTCTTCTCTAGTTTAAAAGCCGTACGCATTTCGCGCTCGAGCTTGAGGCGCTCCATATCATCCTTAGTTATAAAATCATGTGCATGTCTGTTACAGCGTTTACAAAGGGTTAGTGAATTTACCAGTTTAATGCTATTGCAGCCTATGCATTTACTTTTAATCTTCATAATTGATTCACCTATGTTTTGTTTATTTTGGATTCTGACCTAACTCTCGTCACCTGCAATAATTAACAGGGATTAATATTTTTCTATCTTAGGAAATCATATTAATTCTATTCTTGAAAATATAAATATACCCAACAAAAATATAAAGATAAACAATAATGTCAATGCCATGAGACCTTCCTGGATGGTCAGGATATCCATCGAACTTGATTCGTCTGATAATACCTGTGAATATACACTTGCAGCATTATCCGGATTCAGTGCATATGTAGCTTTTACATAATCGGGATATTCGATTTCTTCTCCGGTAAAGAAAAAGACTTGTTCTCGTGACTTCTTTTCACCATAAGAATGTATCGTGGCATCCAGGTAAATAATATTATCTTTGCTGACAGTGACGCGATAATCTCCTTCTTTGGTATCCTTTAATATGTAGACTCCTTTCCAATCTGGTTCCATATCTATTATTCTATTATCTTTTTTAGATCTAATTGTAATGTTGAAGTGAGCGTTTGACTCTAAGGAAAGACCTCTAATATTTAGCCCAATATCATTATAATGACCGTCATCCTCCAGTGAGCTAATAAATATTACAGGTAAGAAATCCGTACCAAAATAAAATGAGCCTTGGGCAATTTTCTCCTTATTACTATAAGTATCTTTTTGATATCTTGCATCCCAGGTGTAGTTGCCGGGTTTTAAAGTTGCTAGAGAATATAGTGGAAGTGCTTCTTTACCGGATGTTTGTGCAGGTTCGACCGATCTTCCGGTTTCGTCTCTGAGATTGATATCGACTTCCGAGATCGGATTATCAATTCGATGTGGATTAAAATATAAATATGAATTTTCAACAATTGTGATATCAATAGTAATAGGTTCATCTGCACTGCTGGTGGTAACCATATAATAAATTAACCCTGATTGGGATAATAAATTCAATATGAAGATCCAAAATATTACTGAAAATATGATGGTTGAGGTTATTGTTTTAAATGATGTGGAAAAAAGCATGACGAATAGTACCCAACATGCAGCTGAGAATATGATTATGCCTATCGCGGCATAAGCCCTGCCAAAATCATCTATACTTGGAATTTTACCTGATATGGCAATAACTACTAGATAACCAATAGTAGTAACGATCAAATAAACAATCGCGATAGATAAAAATGAGCCCAAGAATTTGCCAATGAAGATCGAGCTGCGATCAATTGGTTTGGACACGATCAGGTGCAAGGATCGACGAGTTCGCTCGCCAACAATAGAATCATAGCTAAGTGCAATAGCAAGAATTGGAGGAAATATCCCGGTAAACAACAACACCAGACCCAATACGTTATTTGCCCCGCCCTCATATGCTGGTGCATCCGGGCTCGAAGTACTTAATAGATATCCGCCATACACAGCAATTATTAAAAATACTATTGTAAAAATAATGCTGATCACAAGTAATCGTTTTGTTTTGAAATGTTCAATTATCTCTTTTCTTGTTACTTCAGATATCACTTTAATTTTAGTTGGGATCATCATTCTTTCTCCGGTTATTCATGCTTTTTTAACTTCAGTTAAACTTAAAAATATTTGTTCAAGATCGGGTTTCATTTCCGTAACCGACTTGATTTTACCTCCATTTTTCACTAGGTTACTTACTAAGTCTGATACTAATTCCGTACTCTTTACCTGAACTTTAATATTATTTTGATATTGAAAAACCTTCTCTACCCCTTTCATTTCTCTTAAGAGTTTTATAAATTTCTCTTTTAAGGTTGCTAATTCAATGTTTATGAAATTTCCTTTCTGAAGCTGAAGTTCTTTGGTAAGGTTATTGATAGTGTCTAATTTTATTAAAATACCATAATGGATAATGCCAACTGTCCTGCAAAGGTCCTGAACCTCATTTAATAGATGTGATGACAGGAAGATCGTCATGCCTTCTTTGGCCAGGCTTTTGATGATATTTCGCACCTCATAAGCGCCTTTTGGATCCAGACCCACCGTGGGTTCGTCTAAAAATAATAATGTTGGATTGTTCAGTAGTGCCTGTGCGATCACCAGTCGTTGTTTCATGCCATGTGAATATTCCTTGATCTTGCTCTTTCGACGCTCATCGAGGTCTACCAAAGAAATTACCCTGTCAATTTCTTTTTCACGCTCACGGTCACCCATTCCATATAATGTACCATAATACCGCAGGTGCTCATCCGCATTAAGAACTTCATATAGCCCAAACATATCAGGTACTAAACCAATATGTTCTTTTGCCTTTTTACTATCCCTAAAAACATCATGCCCCTGAATACGCACCGAGCCGGTTGTGGGCTTCAGAAAACCGGTCAGCATTCGGATTGTCGTGGTCTTACCTGCACCGTTGGGCCCGAGAAAGCCGAAGGTATCACCTTCTTCTATGGTTAAATTCAGATCATTGACGGCTGTAAGATGTTTAAACTTTTTAGTTAGATGTTCGGTTTCAATAATCGCGGCCATTATTTACCTCTCTTTCATAACTATTTTTTCTGTTATATTTTGTCACTATTTAAATATTTTACTAATAAAAGCATAAACATTTTAGCCTCCCAAACCCATACCCTATTTGCTTTAGGGAGGGATCCCACTCGATAATGATTTTTCTATGTTTTAAAACAATTTTTAAGGAGCCGTATAAATGGGTTCAGCAATTGCGGTTAAATGCAGCGACAAGATGCAAAAATATTTTGACGATCTGAAGGCACAAGCCGAACAATGTTTATCCATATCGGTGGAAACGCACCGGAGGGGGCTCGACCCCGAACTGAAACCAGAGATCATAATGACCGAAGATCTGGCGGCACGTGTGGAGGGGCTTGTTGGGCCGAAAGGCATTGCACAACGTATCCGAGAGGTGGCGGAACTTGGCCAGAGCCGCGAGATATTGTCACTGACAATTGCCCAAGAGCTCGTTAAAGAGATGAGTAAGAAAAATCGGCTTGAAGCGGTAGACCAGGCAGTACGTACAGGATTGGCAATTTTAACCGAGGGCGTCCTGGTTGCACCTCTGGAAGGGATCGCCAAGGTGGACATCGAAAAGAATCCGGACGGGACCGAGTTTATAAGTATATTTTTCGCCGGACCGATCCGGTCCGCAGGCGGCACGGGTCAGGCATTGAGTGTGTTAATCGCCGATGCAGTCCGACGCAGTCTCGGCATAGATAGATACAAGGCGACTAACGCCGAAATAGAACGCATGAAGGAAGAAATGTCGCTGTACCATCGCCGCATGCATTTGCAGTACGAACCAACACAGAGCGAGATCGAGCTAATTGTCGGTTCGTGCCCCGTGTGTGTGGATGGTGAGGGCACAGAAGATGAAGAGGTTTCCGGGTATCGGAATATTTCGCGTATAAAAACCACGAACATTCGCGGTGGGGCATGCCTGGTAATTGCTGAAGGCTTGTGTTTGAAAGCGGCCAAGATCCAAAAGATCGTAAAACAGATGGATATCAAAGGTTGGGAGTTCATTGATGAAATAGTGGCCAAGAAACTGCGGAAAGATGATGGAGAAGAGGAAAAAAAGAAAAGCAAGCGATCAGAGAATTCGGAATTTGACAAACAACCTGAACTGGAACCATCGAAAGATTACAATTATTATGCACCTGGAGAGATCTCAGGATCCAACATAGAAGTTGATAATGATGTTACATGTGTTGAAGTAGAAGAAGAAGGCGGTATGGATATCTGCAATGCAGATGAATCTAGGATCAAACCTAACGCGAAATATATGCGCGATTCTCTCGCTGGCCGACCAGTATTTGCCAATCCATCACGAAAGGGCGGGTTTCGATTACGCTACGGACGAGCACGTACAACCGGACTGGCAGCTTTAGCTATTAACCCCACAACTATGTATCTACTTGGTGAATTTCTGGCAATTGGAACACAAATGAAGATCGAGCGTCCAGGTAAGGCAGGTGTTGTCACATCTTGCGATCAAATAGAGGGGCCGATCGTTCTGTTAAAAGACCAATCGTTAATCCAATTAAATTCAATTGAAGAAGTCATGGATGTTAAAGATAATGTTCAGACCATTGTGGATGTTGGTGAGATGTTGATACCCTTTGGTGAATTCGTCGAGAACAATCATGACCTTGTGCCAGGTGCCTATGATGCTAACTGGTGGCGTTGTGATCTCGAGTTTGGTATAAAACAGAAATTAGGCTCCTCCGATAAGGCTGACCATAAGAACTTCGAAAAATATATTACCGAGACACCAACCGCAGAAGAGGCCTTTGATATTGCAAAAGAATTGAATATTCCATTACATCCAAGTTATAACCTGTTCTGGCATGACATATCGCTTGATCAATTGATAAAATTACGTGAATATATTATTCAAAATGGTTCATATAAAAATAACATCTTGGAAATAAAAAACAACAAAGAGATCAAAAACATATTGATAACGCTTTGTGCTCTGCACAAGCTTGATAAAAAAACAGATAATATTGTAATCACTTATTATTCACTGCCATTACTTCGGTGCTTGGGCATTGATGAAAATTTAAAGAGCAAGGTAGATCCGGTTGACACCAAAGGAAAGGATATTATTGAAAATGTTGCGTCATTGGCCGGGATTATGATCCGGTCTCGAGGTCCAACGCGCATCGGTGCAAGCATGGGTCGACCGGAAAAGGCGAAGGAGCGTAAAATGCGGCCGCCCGTCCATGTTTTATTCCCCATTGGCAATGCAGGTGGCGTACAGCGGCTGGTTAAGACCGCTGCCGAGAATAATAAGATCCCTATCGAAGCTGGCCTTAGGAAGTGCAAGATATGCGGTAAAAAGAGCATGTTTTTATCATGTGACTGTGGTGGACATACACAAGAACTGGAAATGAAAAATGGCGACAATTATAACCGATCCCTGTTCAAGCAAGATATTCCGATCAAGGAGATATTATCTCGTGCTCAACAGAACCTGAAAGAGGATAAATTACCAGGGGTGAAGGGTGTAATTGGTCTAATGTCCAAAAACAAAACACCTGAACCGCTGGAGAAAGGTATATTACGTGCAAAACATGAGGTTTATGTATTCAAAGATGGCACTATTAGATTTGATATGACCGATGTGCCATTGACTCATTTTAAACCACTGGAGATCGGAACTAGTATCGAGAAATTACATGAACTGGGTTACACACACGATTACCATGGTCGACCCTTATCCGACCCCGAGCAGATCGTCGAGTTAAAAATACAGGATCTGGTACCTAGTAAAAGCTGCGGTGAATATCTATTGAGAGTATCAAAATATATTGACGACCTTCTGGTAAAATTCTATCATATGGAGAAATATTATGGTGCAGACACACCCTCGGATATGTTGGGCCATATTGTGATGGGTCTATCGCCGCATACATCGGGCGCTGTGCTTGGACGTATCATTGGGTATACTCGTTCGCGAGTGGGTTATGCACATCCGTTCTATCACGCGGCTAAACGACGAAATTGCGATGGCGACGAGGATTGTGTGATACTATTCCTGGATGGTTTGATCAATTTCTCAAGGGCATACCTGCCAGGCACACGCGGCGGTTTCATGGATGCGCCATTGGTGCTTATGACGCATATAAATCCAAACGAGATCGATAAGGAAGCGCAAAACGTGGATATCGAATCGCGCTATCCATTGGAATTCTACAATGCAACCCTGGAATATGCCAAGCCCAAAGAACTCGAGAAGGTCATCGAGCTTGTGAGCAACCGTATAGGAACACCCGGGCAATTTGAGAACTTTGGTTTCATGTTCGATACGACAGACATAAATGTTGGCCCTCGAGAGACTGCGTACACGCGTTTAGGCAGCATGATCAGTAAGATGGAGGCCCAGCTTGGACTGGCGAAACAGATCGATGCGGTAGACGAATCTATGGTGGCTGCAAAGGTAATAGAATCACATTTCCTGCCCGATATGATCGGCAACCTGAGGTCGTTCTCAAAGCAGAGTTTCAGGTGTCCAAAATGCCGTACAAAATACCGCCGAATTCCGCTGCGGGGTGTATGTACAAAGCGTAAAACCGACGGCAAGATCTGTGGCAATAAACTAACAATGACCGTACATAAGGGTGGTGTGAAAAAATATCTGGAAGTGGCGAAAGATATTGCAGTGCAATATGGTGTGCCAAAATATACTCATCAACGAATTTTATTGAATGAGAAAGCAATAAATTCTACTTTTGAGAATGATAAGGTAAAAAAGTTTACGCTGGACGAGTTCATTTGAGGCAGAGTTAAGGATAAATCGTCCATAGAGTTGTGAGTGTGTGGGTTTGTGAGTGTAAGAGTGTGGGAGTTATGGAAATTGAATATTACCAGCCCAAAATTGTGATACCTGAATTGTGACCCCTAAGCCCTTGAGTTTATTAATTAATTATTAAATATAATAATTTGACCATTTAAAAGTTTTCAGTATTAGATCAATTTTACCCTTTAAACTTCAACAGCACACGTTTTTCTTCTTTTACAACATTTAAAACCAGGAACGTCATTGTTCTTTCAACGTGTTCAACCGATAGAACTCCCTTAATGAATTTATTCAACCCATCCCTGCTTTTGAACCTTGCGACGATTATTGCATCCCAATCGCCAGTGGTGTCATAGATATCGTAAACATGCGGGTTTTTACTGATCTTTTTTTCAACTTCCATCAATTTGCCATGTGAGATCCTAATACCAATTATAACTGGTAGGTTATATCCAAGATTATCTAGGTTTATTAATGGAATGTATCCCTGGATTATATCCTTAGGATCATCCGTGACCATGCAGGTATACCAATTGAGCTCGCCATTGCTACCGTTGACCAAAGGCTTCGCGAAGAAGGCATCAGACATAAAGTAACATTATGCGCAGGTGGCAGTATCAGATACTCTGCTGACCTGGTCAAAGCACTTGCATTAGGTGCCGATGTTGCAATGGTCTGCACACCAATGCTGATCGCCATGGGCTGCCGTGTGTGCCAGCAATGCCATAGAGGTATGTGCGCCTGGGGTATTGCAACCCAAAACCCCGCATATACCCAAAGACTGGATATTGATATTTCGGCCCAAAGGGTGGTTAATTTATTTCATGCGTGGAATGAAGAACTGCGCGAGATCACCGGTGCAATGGGTATTGATGCCGTGGAAAGTTTCATCGGAAACAGAGACAGGTTACGTTATGTAGGATCCAACCCAAAGATCGCCGAGATCTTGGGTGTTAAACACGCAGGCGAGGCTTGGGGGTAAGGGGGTAATATATTATGTTGAAAAAGAATGAAATAACTCTCGATGCCTGGAATCATAAGAAAAAGAAGCCTATGGGATACAGACCTCTAAACGAACTCATACATAATGCGGCAAATGATGGGTTTAAACATATTATATTAAAAAATGTGCTTGGCCAGAGATTCATTGCCGCATGCATGGAGCACAAAGATGTAAAGCTTGATATTTACGGAACCCCGGGTAATGATCTTGGTGTGTTCATGGACGGGCCCACTATCGAGATCTTTGGTAATTGTGAAGACCAAACAGGGAATACAATGAATTCAGGCACAATAATCGTACATGGAAATGCATGGGATGTAACCGGCCTTGCGGCACGAGGCGGAAAGATCTTTATCAGGGGTAATGGTGGTTACAGAATAGGAATACACATGAAAGCCTATTTGGACATGAAGCCGATCATTGTCTATGGTGGTAGCGTCAGGGAATTTTTCGGAGAATATATGGCCGGTGGAGTTCTGGTGGCCCTTGGGCTCGAGATCGAGAATAGTAACCCGAAAACAATTGTTAGTGATGTTAAGTTCAAATATGTGGTCAAAGGCAGCCTTGGTACCGGTATTCACGGTGGTGTGATCTATGTTCGTGGAAAAGTACCCAAAGATCATCTTGGTGTAGGCGCCACTGTGCTACCAATAGATTCGGAAGATGAAAGATCACTTGAACCGATCTTAAAAGAATTCTGCAAATACTTTAAAGTGCCTATCGAAAAGATATGGGAGAAGGACCTTTTAAAAATTGTCCCGGCCTCTGCAAGACCGTATGGGTCGTATTATAATTATAGATCAGTATAAAAAAATGCTTCGTAAAACGATTGATAAATAATGCATTTTTTTATTAATTTAATGTTTACTCGTTAAGGTTCCAGCTCCAGTCGCGCTGTTCATTTGCGGGTGTCTGATAGTTATTTGTTTGAGGTGTAACTGGCGGTAACTGGCTTTGTTGTACAGGTGGCATTGCGGGCGCCTGCGGCACGGTACCCGGCACTGCCGGGTGAACCGTGGTCTGGCTTGGTGGCATTGCTGGCTTTATCTCGGCGAATTGTGTAGTCGGCCTACGGCTCTCCTGCGCTGCTGCATTCATATCGGATACACGATTGTCGTATGGTGATGACATGGTAGGTTTCTTTTTGCGCATCATCATGAATACTACCAATAGAACCACAACGATCGCCACCACGACGGCGATCACGATGCCAACGTATGCACTATCCGACCCTGCACTCTTTCCATCGGCAGATTCATCGTCAATAGTTGCTTGGGATTTGGTTACAATAACTTTCAAGGTGGTTTCGTTTGTGGATCCATCACTGTCGGTCACGGTTAAAGTTACGGTATAAGTATCGGGCTCTGACCATTGGTGAGTTACTTCCTCGCCAGCACCGGTTGTGCCATCGCCAAAGTCCCAGGCATAACTTATTATTTTATCTTCACCGATTGTTGAATATGTAGCATTGAAGGAAAGCACTGTATCTTCCTCACCAGTGGCGTGACCCCTGATCTCAGCGATCGGTCCCAAATCGTTAACTGTAATTGTTATATGGGTTGAATCTGTTAATACAGTAATATCGTCGCTGTAAGTATCATCTCTGACTGTCAATATTATGGTATATTCACCATCACTGTTATATGGATGCTCTATTGAAGATGATGTAACCCAGCCGCTTAAAGCCGAGCCGTCACCAAAGTCCCATTGAAACGATAACTCCGAGTTCACCGGGCTGTACGAGTTGCCAGGATCCAATGTTACTTTATCGCCTTCATCAATAATATCATCTTTTACTTCTATGTTGTCGACAAGAAGTTTTATGTGTGCAACAGGTAAAGGTTTATTGGTTGGGTCCAAAGGATCGTAGCCGTAATTCTCCTCGAGTGTATCTGGATATAGATCACCGTCATCATCGCTATCCAGCGAGTTTGCCAGAGTATCGCCATCAGTGTCTATATCTACGAATACCACAGACTCGGTTGAGCCCGTGATCTCACCTTTTGTGGCGGTTACAAAAACATCATATATCGTATATTTTGCCACCAATGGTGTATTGAACTTTTTCGTATAGAATCCATTTGGATCTGTATCTGTTGTCTGTGTCGATACGATATTGTCATTATCGTCTATTAATTCGATGGTGACCTCTGCAGCTGCCACGGCCGTACCATCTTTTTTCACTCTGCCATTGATCGTTACATCTTGTTGGGTAACAACCGTTCTGGGTTCGACATTGATATCAACCAGGAATGTTGCAACGGTGATGTAAAGATCATCCTTTATACTGGTTATGGTTACTTCGTCATCGTCATCTTCAAAAGTTATTTTGATCTCAATATAATAAGAGCCTACTTCATCCGGCGCTGTACAGGTTTTGGTAAACTTGCCTTTATTATCAGTACTGGTAGAGAATGTCGTATCTGTCTCGACGATCTTGATCACCACATCGCAATCGGTCACTGGCAAGCTGTCATATTCCGGGTTGAATTTGGCATCACCCTCAACCGTGAACTCGGCGCCAGGCAAACAAGTTAGCGGGTCGAGCTCGGCGGTTATTATTATATTTTTAGGTTTTGCCGGGCCAACATTAACGATCATACCCGCCTCGTTGTTATCCTCCTCCTCTTTTTCCAGGATCGTATTGTTCTCATCTATATGGATACATATCGAATGGTCACCCTCGAGTGCCACCCATGGACATTTAACGAATATCTTTTCGCCGGGGTCTAGAGTATCAGTGATCCTCATGCTTCTGATGTCCTGTTCCGCACCGGGATCGTTTATCTTGAAGATAAGATCAAAGTCCGATACCGCGATGTCGCCCAGGTTATACACATCGATACCGAATTCAATTGTATCACCCGCACACGGCTCTTCGGATAGACATTTCATATGTTTAGTTTGAATAGATAGGTCCGGTAACGGTATGGTAACGATGGTCTTTGCTGCAATAGTATGATAATATTTACTTGGATCTTTCTGTGATTCTGCTTTTACAATAAAAAGTGCATAATCATCGTACTCGGCATCGGCCGGTGGTTTAACTTTTAATTTGAATGATGTAATTCCCTCATTCGGTAATGTTGCGGGGTTCGGAGTGATCTCCCAAGCCCAGTCGGTTTCCAGGCATGGTGAAGAGCCCATGGGACTCTTTGAAAGGTTAATCAATCCGGATGCATTACCAATATCTTTTATCCCGAGATCAAATTCCGCCCAAACATCCGGGTCCGGGTATACCCATTGTGTTGCCATATATGGTGCCTGGTGATATAATCGAATGCCAAATGGAATGTTCAGAGTCGTTGTTGTGGTCACCGGGTCGTTTTCGCGATCATTTGGAACTACATCGCAGCTCCAGCAGTTGACCGTAATTGTTGCATAGTCATTATTTTTAATGATCTGAGTATTAATAACTTTGACCTCTAATTTCGCATAGTAATGGACTTCCGAGCCTGACCCGGCAGGGATCCAGCCAGCCCAATTGTTATGATCTCCATCCGGTGGTGTACCAGTACCAAGAATAGGTGCCTTGGTACTATCTCCTTTCTTGTACAATTTCATTGACCAACCGTTCGGCGCTGGATCGGCAGTGAACCCTACCCAATATTGGCTTCCACATCCTGGAGTTAATTTCACATCGAGTTCATATTCCACCATATATGTGATATCATCTATTATATCCTGTTCAGTACTGGGGCTGCATACCACACTTTTATTATGGCAAGCCGCAGCATTTGGCATAAATACGATCAACGAACCTAACAATAGCATTATCAAAAACAAACTCAATATTGCTTTCTTCATACTGTCCACCTCTTTATGTTATTACTCCCTTTTTATCCTACACTTTTTTTATTATTTATTCATAGGCTATTCATAATATAAACTAACTAAATGTTCATAACTTAAGGATATATATATATGTTTGGTAAACAAGTTCATTTTTGTATCAGCAATTAGTCTAATTTATGTCAGCATATGGGGATGGTATTGATCGAATTCTTATGAATTTAATATTGGAGGAATTGTTGGGAAGTTCTATATTACGATTCATTATTAGGATGTTCTATATTTCAATTAATTACTGGGATGTTGTATATTTCGATTAATTATTAGGATGTTCTATTTTACAATTTATTATTAGGATGTTTGATTTATTTACGTTAAATCATTTATGCATCCTGTTATCCCAGCGCTATATAGAACATCCCGCCATCTCAATGACATATAGAACATACTGTCATCTCATCGACATTTAGAACATCCTGCCATCTCAACGACATATCAAACATATCGATATCTCAGTTTTATATCTAAGTTTTTTTCTCTTTTCAGGGTTTTCACTTTTTTTTTCACACCCTAAAGTCCCGAATCATTGGTAATACGTAACACAACAGCGTCCAATTTCTATGAAATTTTACTAGCTAGCATTAATTTACCGAAGAGTTTATATCCCATAAACCTATTACCGACGTCGGTAATATGTCGCTAAAATTTCCCGATTGGGTTTTGAAGTACAAAACGAAAGGTATTGCTATCGAGAAACGTGGCAATAGCTACTATGCCAGCAAAGTAACTTCTGTTTGGGATCCTTTAAAGGGAAGAGCACAAAAAAAGACTGTTGAATATCTTGGCATAGTAACTCCAGATGGAATAATCCCGCCACGGCATAAACGTGAGCTTCAAATCGGTGGAATTCTGGAAGCAGGTCACTTTGCATTTTTGGAAAGATTCATTAAGAATATCTCCGGGCCATTGGTCGAAATGTTTCCAGATGATTGGGAGAGTATTCTTTCAGCAGCGTGTATCCGACTTTGTTACCAAGAGCCTTTTTCTCGAATGAAAATACGCCATGATACGAGTCTATCAAAACGGTTTTGGCCAACAGCGGCACTAAGTAAGAATAGTCTAACTCAATTCCTCCCCCGTATTGGTAGACAATGGATCGCTCAACGTGATTTTTTTTCACAATTATCACAAGATGAGAAACATATGGCCATTGATCTCAGCCACATTTTCAGTAATAGTCAAAACATTCAATGGTTGGAAGTCTGCCATAACCCTGACGAGATATGGCGCTCACAATTTGAGATACTCCTGATATGGGGTACAACTACCCATCGACCAGGTTTTCTAAAATTACTTCCTGGAGCCACACATAGTGCAAAATCTCTTTCCAACGCGATTTGGGAATCCGGTATACAAAATGTTGTAGCCATCATGGACAAGGGGTTTTATAGCCAGGCCAATGTCGAATGTCTCGAAGATGCAGAAATTCAATATGCCATAGCACTCAAGCGAGATCTTTCGATAGTAAAACATGCAACTGCACTAAAGTACAAGCAATATTTCCACTACAATAAACATGCCCAATGGTGGCGTGTCACAGAAATTGGAGATGGGCGTATAGTCTATCATTTTCTGGATAAAAGCCTTGCAGATAACGAGGAATCTGCATATTTGGGCCGTGTCGAGGAGGGCAAAGCTACGAAGACCCCGTACAATAAGTTGAAAAAAAGATTTGGCACATTATCCATTATCACCGATACTGTTTTGTCTGCCAAAGAGGTTTATGCGCTGTATAAAGAACGAAGACATATCGAATACGCCTTTGAAGCTTTCAAAAAAACCCTTGAAGCTGATGTGACATGGATGAGATCGCGAGAGAGTCTTCAGGGATATCTATTCATTAACTTCATCGCACTACATCTGTATAGCCAGGTATTGGACCATCTGAAATGCAAGGATCTCCTGGAGCGTTACAGTGTCCAGGATGTCTTAACATACTTATCAAAGGTCTGCATTGTTGAAGTAAATGGGGTGGATAGATTGGGCGAAGTATCAAAACAAACTCAGAAGGTGATTGATTTGCTAGAAATACCTATTATCGAAAGATTGGGACTTTAGGGAGGGTTATTAATTATTTTTGGTAAGGATTTATATATAGAGAGTATAAAAATTATTTTGTTTTGAAAACCCCTTCGAGGAAATGACAAAACTCACAGATTATAAAATACGATTTATCTGTAGACATATTGTTAATAGCAAGGACTAGACTATTAATGTAATATCTTCTAAATACAATATTTCCCTAAGGAGGAGCCACCAGGGCTTGACAAGTTTGACACTTGACTATTTAAAGGGCTAGGTTTGGAATATTAAGCAGTCCCAAAAATAATATTCGACGGAACCCATTCGAGATTACAACCAGAGAAGCCCGAAAGGGCTCCGTCTTGATGGGAAATGACATCGTTGGATAAAAGCCTTGTCCCATCCAATGGGACCCTCGGGCGTTGGTTGGAGTTGAAATGGATGGGATACGACGTAAGTGTTGATGAAAAAATCGGTCGTTAGCGTGAAGCAAACACTCCTCGCGGCGAACCGGTAGAGCTAGATTATGAACGCACGATAGAAGATATTTCGAAGATAATTCTTCTATCGCAGAAAACACCAATTCCTGCGGCAACCATGTTGGGGCAGATGGACCTGGATTTCTTGGAACCAGTTCTTCTAAAGAACTATAAAAAGAAACCACATTATCAACCAGTATCGATTTTTCGCGGGATAATGCTTCAAAGAAAGAAGGAGTTATCTTGGCGTGGATTGCCACGCTACTTCTATGCTTATC
>JAEHCK010000038.1 GCA_020696345.1 Thermoplasmata archaeon
ATTCCACTTCATCGTCATGATGCAACGGAACAAATTTCAATTCTGCCGTTTCCTCTAATACTTTTCTTACGATAGCGGCAGAACATTTTCCATCCATATCGTCATGGTAATAAATTATCGCTTTCATCATACTCCTTTCTATTTGTTATATCCATTTTGACTCCTATGGTTTTACTCTAGTTCTTTGTTCCCATTTTTCACACCAATCATCATATGCCTGATGGTATCCAGTTACCTGACATAACACCATTGAACCGGGATAATTAGATAAAATATAGCTAGCCATTTCACATTCCTCACAACTCATTATCTGTATTGATAAATCATCTAGTTGGTCCTTCAAAATATCTTCAAACATTTTATGTTACCTCTGGTATAAATTCCATATCACAGCAATCACATTTAACTGTACTCATAGGTTCTTCTTCATAATTATCACAATTACATTTTGGACATACCCATGAATATCCCTCTGAATACAGTATAACTTTTTCCATTTCATCCCTCATTTAATGGCTTTGCTTCAGTACCGTCTTCATTTAACTTCTTTTTTTTCTTCCAAAGTTTTCCACCCTTTGGACCTTCAGATACTAATAAATCACCTTCTGGTAGTAAGTCTTTTAAAAGATCACCTTTATCTTTTTTATCTTTTAAGAGTTGTCCTTTGTAATGTTTTGCCATGCTGCTTTTTCCTCCTCGTCAACGAAAAAATCATCAACTTGTGTTTCTCCAGCTTTCCTAACTGTGTAGTATTTATCAAGACCACTCATGGTTTTTCCAGCAGACATTTTAAAACCTTCATCATTTGCTGTATAATACATTGTATTGTTGCCTAAAAATCCCATCTTTGTAATAGCTTCATTAGCTTGAAGTTCACCACCCATAAAAGTAAATGTCCAAATACCTGAATCTTCAAGATATTTTATTTCCTTTTTAATCTGTTCATCGGTCCATTCTTTTGAGTCATTTTCTTCACCATCTGTAAGAACAATAACTAAAACAGATTGATCTTTATCAGAATCACCAGATATTAAACTTTTTCCTTTTACTATTGATTCACCTATAGCATCACGCAAAGCTGTTGATCCACCTGTCCACCACGTAAGCATTGGTTTAATATTTTGAGCCAATGTGGTTTCTGCGTACTCTTGTACTCTATCATCAAATTCAATAATTGATATAGTAGTTTCTACTTCAGAGGATTCTCTTTGAATTTTAGCTAGTTGCTCGTTATAGTTATTCATTGCTAACTGACTTCTAGCACTTCCATTGCCAGCGTCGGCTGACATCGAACCACTATGATCTTGAACAAAAATAGCATGAACAATTGGAATCCGCTCCGGTCTTGTGTCTATACCGATTCGATCTAACTCTTCATCAATATCATTAAATACATCATCACTCATTACTAAATCCCTCCCTTATTAACATCAATATTTTTCCAAGCCAGTTTTTACCCGGTTTGTTTTCACATTTAGGACAATTACAATCACCCCAAATATTGTCATGCCACCAATTACCTTCAATTAAACTATATCCTTTAGTACTATCAAGTAACTCAGCAATACCTTTGTTTTGAAGAAATTTAAGCATAACACCATTTGTCATAAAATCGAATTTTAAGTCATCCCAATTATCACGCAATGCTACCTCTTGTCCTATTCTTTTTGCTTGACCTGGTGTTGAAATAGACCAAATTCTACCTCTATCAACCATGTTAATCGTTTTCATAGCCTGATAGTAGTGCTCAACAGTTCTCCATAATACACCATCTTCATCACGAAAACTATGATCACTAAAGTTGCTCATCCAAGCAAAGTTACCTTCAAATTCATCAATTTTCTTCATAATTTTTCACTTACCTTTCTCATGAATCCATTAATTTCTTGTAGTTTTTCTACAATTTCTCTGTATTGATGTACAATATAAGTCATACATGCTCTATCGTCATCCGTTAATATCAATCTTCCAGTTTTAACTAACCAAACCAAAAGGAACTTATCTATGCTACCGTGAATATAATGATCTACTATAACTTTTCTATTACCATTTGCTAGCTGTAAGTAATCTCTAAGGATATGAATTTTATTCTCTTTCATATATCTTCTTATGAACTTTACGGAATCTACTATATTCTTTTTATTGACATCCATTTCCCTCTTTATGTTCTTATCTCTTTGAACATATAATCTCATTACTCGAGGATCAAAAAATTTAATATAAGAGAATGTCTTAAATAACTCAAATCCGCATTGAAAATATCTCACAATATTTACATTTGTCCATTTAGTATTAAAGTACTTAGTAGCTAATAAAAGTGCTTCTCTATTCTTATCAGAAAATTTTGAATTTAAATGAGCATCAAAGTCTTTGGGCATACGAAACCCACGACCCTTTGACTCGGCCTGTGCTTTTCTAAAATTATAATAAACATCAACAGGTTCCATTATTTCTCAAATATAGTTAAGTGTATATCCCAACACTTATGAACCTCCGACCAAAATGGATTCTCACCAATAACTACATAAATTGGCTTTTCTTTTACTTTTCCATTTTTAATTACTCTTATAACATCACTAGCCTTTAACCACCTTACTCTCGTTCTAAGCCAGGATCCATGTTCTTCATTGCCGGATTTCGGGACACACCACTTTTCGCATTTTAATTCATTAGTCCTTTGTGTATCGTCTTTCATTTATAATCCTTTCTATAACTGAATTGATTATATCATAACAACTTAAAAAAGTAAACTTACAATTTTTGTCCAAACATACCTAAGTAAGTGTTAGCATATTTTTTCAAGTTATTATTTTCCTCCCAATACAATTGAGATGATATTCTTGAGTGGTCCTTCCTCCAAACTTTAGCTCTAAAATCAGTATCAACGGCAAGTTTTTCAATATAATGTATAAACTCTACATCTGTTTTACACCTTAATGTCATTGCTTTATAAGGTAATACATCAGAATACACACCTGGACACCCAAGTGCAGTATACTCTAATGATTTAATATTACTTTTACAGCTATTAAAAACATTATCCTCTAGCGGTGCTATACAAATATCCGGCTCAATACTTTTTAACTTACGTGGATAATTAAAAATATTCTCCCATGGATGAAATGTAATTTTACTTTTTACTTCTCTTAACTCCTCGGGCATTGCACCCATCAAAATCCAATCATGTAAATCTACTGTTTTTTTAATATAGTCAATTAGCTCTTTACCAAAATCTCCACCTTTTATTTCATCACCAATTATTTCAGGCATAGCAAAATGATTTTGACTACCAGCCCATAATATTTTTACTTTTTCACCTTCTTTATAATAATCATGTGCCGGGTAAATATCTTGCCATATAAATTTTGGTAAGTGATTTGGTATTACTTCAATTTTTTTATTGTATTGTCCATAAATTTCTTTCAATCGTGGTGTAGACGTAATTATTCCATCTGAATTTTCCATTAACCATTTTACATTTTCTTCTTGAGATTTGTAATATGGCGAGGCGTAATTCCACTCTGGAATATCAATTAATAAGTCGTCTATTTCATAAATTAATGGGATTTTGAATTTTGATTGTATATTTGACTTGTAGTGCTTATACAATTTAACGTGCTGGTCCGTTGCGGACCTCTGGAATTGAACAAAAGTGAAACTTTTGTAATAATTAACATCACCAATATACGAGCTAGCATACTGAGTGTTAAACTGTAAATCTTTTTCTCTTATATGATTAAGTAACAGATATGGATACATCACTCGAATTGTACCACAACCTTGAACATCACCTAAAAAACTTAAAAAACCAATTCTTGCTGGCCTCTTGACTTTCATCAATACCTTGCCAGTCTTATCTCTTTTCTTTGCCATTTAAACAATTTTACCTCCCCCTTTCTTGGCAAAAGTATAGGGAACGGGAGAACCGTTCCCTATCTCCTATTTTGCGAATAGCTCTTTTATAATCTTGTCTATTCCTTGAGCTTTCATTTTCAACTGAAGAAATTCCATAACAGTTGGTTGATGTGATCTAATTTTTGGATACATCTTTGCTTCACTACAGCTCTTATGTCCTTTTCTTGAGTTGCATGGTTTACATGACGCAACGCAGTTCTCAAAAGTTGACTTACCACCTCTTGCTTTTGGTATAATGTGGTCAATTGTTAGCGTTACATTATCAGCTCGACAATAAGCACATTTGAATCCATCCCTAACCATTACATTTTTCTTGCTAAATGGAACTCTAGCTTTATACAATGTTCTGATTAGCTTTACAAGCCTCATAATTGAGGGGATTTTCATTACCAAACCCATAGCGGTTCTGAAAACTTGTCCACTGTACTTCAGTACTTCTGTTTTTTCTTTTGCCAACAAACACAAAGCCTTCTTTATTGAAACTGTGTTTAGGTATGTGTAGTCAGCATTTAAAATAACTACACTAGCCATCTTGTCACTCTCCTTTCGGTATAAAATCCACCCTTTTTTGTGCCAAAGCGTTTGCCACACCCGGCATCTTTTTTAACTCCTTCAAAAAAAGTTTATAATCTTTTGTACATTGTTTTTTACTATACGCACTTCTTTCGTTGTTTTCATTTGTTACATAAACTGTGTTTGAACCACCTTCACAGTACAGACATTTCTTTTCATCTACCATAAATTCAGGTGGAAAAAACTCTTGACATCCTTTACATTGTCCTATGATAATCACCCCCGTGTTTATTTATATAATAGGATCACTTGTACCCTTATTTAATTTCTTCTTAAATTCCTCATTATCTACTACGCTAAACATATTTTTACCATATATAGCATCAAGACATTCTTGAAGAGTATTTTCAGAAAGATAATCATCCAATGCTTCACATAGTTGTAATTCTGCTTCCCATCTTAAAAGTTTATCTGTCATTTCAACATCTCCATTAAATCCTCGTAAGAAATTATTGGTATATTATATCCTCTAGCCTTTTTTGCTTTTCCTGTTTGAGTATCTGGATCAGCGACAACTAAGAAACTAACTGATTTACTCATACTTCTAACTGTACCACCTTTTTTCTCTATCATCATTTGAAGTTCTTTTCTTCCAAACTGACCCTTACCAGTCATACAAAAGGTAACACCAGCTAGATTTCGAGCCACCTGTTCCCATTGAAGTCCTTTATTTCTAAGAAAATCGAACAAACTTTCACCAACCTGCTTGATATTATTAAAATAATTTTCTGCTATCACCTCTCCAACACCATCAATTTCTATTAGTTCACTCGGTAAAAAATTCCATGCTCTTTCCATGAAATGATCGTCGTTTTCACATTGTGGCCTGAAATGATCATATAAGGACTTCGAAAATGTTTTACCAACATTAGGAATACCCAGTGCTCTAATGAATCTATCAGGAGTAGTTTGCAAAGTCTTCTCTATTTCATTGACAATTACTCTACCCCGTTTCATCCCAAATCCTTCATACTTGGCTATTTCAAAATCTGTTATTGTATAACAACTTTCAATAGTATCCAATCCAAGCTTCACCAAAGTTTTTTCAGTGATATTTTCAGCACCCATTGTTCTTAAAAAGTGCTCAACTACTTTAAAGGACCGTGATATACAATTTTCATTTTCACAAACCAGATCGACACCTTTCATAACTAAGTCATGGTCACATGATGGACAAAAATCTGGAATCATTGGACCATATATAGAAGGTGTTATTGATCCGGTAATATATGGAATAACATCACCACTTCTCACCATATTTAATAAAGAATTAACACCAATTTGTTCATCATCTATGAATTTTGCATTAAATCCGGTTGCCTTGGATATAGTCACTCCTTGAATTTCCGTTGGTTTAATATGAACCACCGGAACAACCCGACCAGTTCTACTAACTTTCCATTCAACATGATCTACAGTCACTTCAACTGGTTTCTCATTCATTTTAAAAGCGACCTTGTGTTCTGGAAATTCTACATCTTCTCGTTTATAATCCATGGGTGTTATCACTAGTCCATCTACTTCATACAAACCATTATCTTTTACCATTTCAAGGAATTTAACTAAAACACTTACAGGTGTTAATTCCTTGTTATAAACAATAGAGTTTGGAACATGACCAACACCAAAATTTTCTACCATAAAATCATATTTTGTTTGTTCTGGTCGTTCTACTCCGAATACTGGTTCATAGTTCATTGTTTCATAAAAAACCGGAGTAATTTTTTCATCGTCTTTTAAATAATCACGATTCAAAATACCAGCCGCGCCATTTCTTCTTGTTTTAAAACCAAGTTCTTTGTGGACATCACCCATCAGCATTGCTTCAGCACGGAACCAGATTGAACCAAATTTTTCTTTCATAGGCTTACAAAAAATTTTAGCTTTTTCAGTAATATCACTACCAAAATGACCATCACCTCTTGTCGCCGCGAAATATACTTGACCTTCCCGGTAATTCACTGTAAAACTGACACCGTCAAGTTTTTCAGTAATTAAATATTCCTTCGCTGTTTGCTTGTCCAACCAGGCTTGAATATCATCAATTTTCACTTTGTTCAATGAACCAAGAATAAACGGAAGAGGAACCTTTTCACCAATAACCGGAGCACCAATTTGCTTGAAATAAGGATTTTCTGGAAAATTTGCCTTAGCATACTCTTTTAACTCATCATACTCAATGTCTCCAACAGGCGAAGTTCCATCTGTGTAATAAAGCCTGTCATGATCCTTTAACTGGTTTATCATATTTTCCTCGTCCGTCATATCTAAAAACATAGTAACTTTATCCATTCATTATCTCCTCTTGTTCCATATCATCTTCTAAGTGTTTATACATTTTATTGATCTTTTTATCAGCACCATTTGCAAAACAAGTCAAATAAACAATACAAAAAGTTAAAATAAAATTCCACAATAACGAAATAACGTGTATTGTGAAGTTGTTCGCTATCGCTTCCAAGAAATATTGATTTTCCATTATTTCTCCTTTCCATTATCTACAATTCTAAGGTTATCACCATCATCTTTTTTATCTTCATCCCCATAAAGTTCTCTTTTATGATACCTGTTTTCCATTTCTTTGTAAAGAACTCTACGAATTTTTTTCAAATCACCAACCTTAACATCATCCAGCTGGTCGTCATCCATCAACCTATTAATAGTATTGTTAATAACAGATTTTTTCTCTTCTGTTGTATCCAGTTTCCCATTTGAAGCTAACGATCTTGCAGTTGCCTCGACAGAATCACAAATCATCAAAACTGCCGCTTCAATAGTTTTAGGCTTATTGCACTTATAGCGATAGTGGTCTGGGACCTCAGTTTTTGACTTATTAGCAAAGAATCTCAAAACAGTATCACCGTGATGCTGAATTATCATTTCAATTAACTCTCTTGGAAAACCAGGCTCGTTAAGAAGCACAACAGCCGTATCACCAATATGTCGAGTTATTATCTGATAACTCACCGTAGGTTCTAACTCGTTATGAATATTTTTGCCGTTTTGATTTTCTGAAAAGGCTTCTGGACAATTCATTTTCCCAATGTCATGGTACTTTCCAATTACACTCATTATATCAGTATTCAAACACAGTTCAAGAGCAATAGCTTCGCACAAATCAGCAACATTATCAGAATGAGCAAAAGTACCAGGAGCCACCTTTCTAAAAGTCTCTAGCAGTGGATGCGAAGCATCTAAGAAAGGTTTAAGATCAAAAACTGATTTAGTTTTTTCTTCCATCATTTTCTCCTTTTATGGTACAAATTATTACTACAATAATATCATATGAGTTTTAAGTTGTAAATTGTTTTTTTTAATTCAGGTAGGCTATGTTGATATTAAAATAGAGTGTAAACTCTTATGGAAAGCCCAGACGCCAAGACGTCTAATTCCAATATAATCACCAACAACTGGAAGGTAGTCAAACTGAAGTGGGTCAACTAATGATTTTTCTAATCCTATAAAATATTTAAATGTATCTAACATCATAAAAGTCATCCACTTTAAAGTTTCTGTCTCCTCCGCTAAATCATATATAAAAAAATTCTGTCTTTTTATTGTTTCATCAATGCTTAAATTAGCATATCCAGCCATTTTTTCAACTTCATACATTTTAGTCAATTTAAATGGTTCAAAAAACATAAACGGTTTACTCATAATGAGTTCTTTTTTTATTTCTACTCTATTACCTTCTTCATCTATTGCGTCTCCTTTTATCATTTTAGATCGGGACGCATTAAACTTAAATTTTTTCGCTTGAAAGTTGGCTTTAACTACTTCTTTTATTCTATTCTCACCATCACCCCAGATAAAAGATGATCTTCTATCATCTAATGTGTATCCATTTTCTTCGGCGATTATGTCTTCAAATTTTTTACCGGACTTGACTCTTTTTTGAATCACAATGTTTCCTTTCATAATTTGGTTGGTAGCGAAGTGGGGAATCGAACCCCATCATCAAGGATATGAACCCTGAGTCTAAACCATTAACATCGCCATATTTGTGTGGAGACGGTCAGGGGAGTCGAACCCCAATGACAGGTGCTTTGCAAACACCTCGCTTACCACTTGCATACACCGCCTAAAATAGTCTTTTTACTTTTATTTCTTCAACATCAAATGGAGCATTATCTATTTGATCTAACATATTGTCTTCTATCATTTCGTAAATTTCATCTTTTGTAAAAACTTCTTCATCATCATTGATAATTAAAATTACAGCATATCTGCTCATTTTAGTTCCTTTCCAGTTACTTTTGTTACTAACTCTTTAAATTTATTCCAATCACCTTTTTTGATTATTTTTTCCATTTCTGTTATTTCTGATTTTGAAGCAACTTGATAAAATTTAACCATTTCTTCGAATCCAATATTTCCAGGATATGCCGCTTCATCCAAACCTGGCATTAATATGTATTTTTCTAATCTCATTAAAACCCCTTGTAATCCTTTTTAAAATTCATTGGAATCCTCTTCCAATATAATAAATCCAGTGTGTTGTCTTAACTCCATCAACATCAGTCTTTCTGTAAATTCATCTACTGATTCATAATTTATTACTTTTATACTACTACCTCTGCAGTTGGGACAGTAGGCGAATCCACCTAACCAATCCCAACCACAATTTTTACATTCAAAACTAATCACGTAAGACATAAATCCTCCACAGAGGTATTTATGATATTACTTAGTTTTTAAATTCAACGCAGGAATTAACCTATCTACTATAGTAGCTGTTGGTTCAAGAAACTTCTCTATTAAAGCAGGGTCCTTATAGGCTTCCTTCACTTCATCCACAGGAACACAAGAAGTGTAAATTCCTTTCTTCTTCATTCTTTCCATGGCTAATTTTGAAGAAAACTTTTTCTTCGCCCAAGCTCTGGAACCTAATCTACCAGCACCATGTGGAGCCGAATAATTCCATTCAGGATTTGACTTACCTTCACAGATAGTAATTCCATCTTCCATGTTCCAAGGTATAATCATCTTTTGTCCCTTGTAGCTGGTAATTGCACCTTTCCTGATTATAAAATCATTAAAGTCAATGAAGTTATGTACGGAAACTATTGTTTCACTCACTTCTAAATCAAGTGCCTTCACAACCACGTCACACATGACTCTACGATTTTCATTTGCATACTTTTGAGCAATTACCATATCTACAAGGTAATCAAAAGCATCTTTATCTTGAAGATATGCCAATTCACCCTTTCCAGCTCTTCTTTGGTGATACACAGCAATTTTCAAACCAAATTGTCTGGAGCCAGAGTGAAAAGTAATCCAGTAATCACCTGTTTTTTCTGACTTACCTATTTCTATAAAGTGATTACCACTACCTAAAGTACCTATTGATTTACAACATCTATCATAGTCACATCCTATTTTGGAACATAAATCCATAAAGTCATATTCTGGTATATCATACTTTGTACCAAACTTACGGTTATATGCCATTACAAACAAACGCAACTCTGCTTTTAATTCCTTATGGAATCTATCATCATTCTCTACTGAAAAAAAAGTATGAGGATGTACAGAGTATCCAAAAGGTATACGTTTTCTTATCTTATCATCTATATATTGTTTTGTAAACTTTTCGAAAATTCTCTTACCAACATTAACAGAAAGCATACCACAGCCAATGTCTACACCAATAACATTTGGTATAACTTTATCTGTCATTGGCATTGTAAAACCAATGACTGCACCATTACCTTTATGACAGTCAGGCATTACTGCTATTTGGTTCGTAAAAGCCTCGTGATTTAAGAATCCATATATTTGTTCCACAGTTGCTGGATCAATTTCATCTATCATTACTTTTGCTTTTCCAAATTTTCCTTGATACTGTAAAGACACTTAAATCACCATCCTTTCTTTTAATTTAACAAAATGTACACCAGCAATCATATTCATCTGATTTGAACCAACCCAGTGTTTCTAATTCGTTTATATCTTCCTCACTAAAATCCTCATCAAGATCGGGTCCATATATAATATCATGGTCTGCTTCAAAATAATCTTTGCCAAGATTATATTTTTCAAATATTTCACATGATTGTTTCATTTTACTATACATCATCATTTGACTCTCCTTAATTGCGGTTTTGTCTGTTTAACTCAGGTATAAATTTTTCATCATTGCTCTTCTTATATTTTTATGATATTCTTCCTTGTTCTCCTTATCTTGCATCTCTTGATTCTCTTTCATTTCCAGAGCAATATCATCAATCACTTCAACATCCTCGTTGAACTCATCACCCAATTCCACAACAGTCATGATACGACCGGCTTTAACGCACTCTTCTTCTAAATACTCAAGAGATTCTTTAATTTCAATAATCATTTCATTTATCAGTTCCACATGTTTTTCTTTATCAAAATCCATGCCTAACATAGAACCAGAAAAAGCCATAATAGTAGAAATAACGTGATCCCTGACCTCTTTCAGCTCTTCCTCAATTTCCTCATAGGTTTTTGGAACATAATTAGAATGAAAAGTATAGTTATGTTTTTTTCCAATATCTGCTATTGTTTTTTCTTTATATGTTACAAGTAAATCAACTCCCATTATATTTTCCTCCTATAAATCAAGTTTTGAAATTTCCATTTTGTCCAGTATAACATACTTATCTATTTTTGTATCCATCGGTAGATGATATGCCAAACATCGTTCATAATAAAAGTCAATTTCATCACCCATCATTTTATCGAATAGTTTCTCCTGCATCACATATAATTCAACATCACGAATCATATGAATTTTCGCTGCTTTTTCCCCAAGTGGACCGAAAAGTTCTCCGCATTTAGCAACACCTTTACGGTTATGGCGGAATTTACGATGATATTCAAGATATATATGAGGTGGATATTTTTCAACATAATAATCCAGATAGGCATGCACCTTATCGAACGGTGCTCCAAGAAATCTCATACAATCATCAATATGCACTTCACGTCTCGCCATTTTCTTCTTCGTCCTCCTCTTCTACTAAATCACCATATTTAACAACCAACCAGCTTACGAAAATAATTATACTTTGAACAATTATCCAATCTCTCCATATATCCCATGATAAACTCAGAAACACTATATAATCTCTGATATATGAATAAATTTCGCGTCAATCAATTCAAATGCTGGTTTGTATTTTAGACTATCATCTACAAGATAGTCAATACCATAATGCTTACACATTCTAGCTTTTGAATCCCACCAAGTTTCTTCATCACACCATGGTGTTCCCTTTTCATCCCAAGTAAATTCTGTACCTTCCATGCTTAAATAATCAACAACAGAATATTTAATCATTGAGTTCATATCAATTTTATCTAACTGTCTAATTATTTCTGGGATAGCTGGACCGGAAACAATACAGACCTGGTGACCAGTTAATCTAAGCATCTCAATCATTGGTTTGATTTTCTCTGGATATGTGTCCAGAACACCATGTAAGTCAAATCCTACTTTCATTTTATTTCCTTTCAATTTTTAATTTCCAGCAAATACTAAAACTTCGGTTCCTTGATCACTTACAACATAACACATGCCAGAATCACCAAGATAATGTAGCTCTCCTGTATCTTCATATATAACAACATCTAAGTCTGCATATTCCGGGTGTTGTTTTAAAAGTTCTTTTAGATTCATATCAAGTTAACTCCATACAGTGCAACCATTCTCTTTAATGCCATTTCATGCATTTCAGGATCAAAGTCAGCAACCATATCTTTATAAACATTGATTTTAAAATCTCTGTTCGCCAGACCACCGACTGTGTCCATTACACAGATTGAAGTACAAATACCGACAACCTCAACCATTTCCGGTTCATCCCACATTAAAGAATCTTCAAGTTCGGTGTCATAGAAACCACTGTAACGAGTTTTTTCGGTCATTTCAAAATTATCATAATCATCATCATCACCCATAACAAGTACTTTCAACTCGTCGATAAGCTCAGCACCTTCGGTTCCTGCCACACAATGTTTCGGGAATCTTTTAAATTCCAGATCATCCTCGTCATGTGCATCAGCCAAGAAAATTATTGCTTCACCATTATCCACATATTCTTGAACCTTTGCCTTGACTGCTGGAATTATTGCTTCCGCTGTCGGACCACAATAAAGACCACCATCAGGTTTTAAAAAGTCATTAAGCATGTCAACTACAATAAGTAATTTATTCATTTGTTTCCTCCTCTTCTTCTGTTGTTTCCTCCATTGTCCAATCAGAAAATTTATCAAATAAATTAAGGATTCCTGATTGTGTTTTTAGTTGCGATTTTACAAGTTCAAATTTATTTGTCCATACTTTTTTCTCCATTGGTTCTCCTTTTTAAATTTGGCCGGGGAGGGCGGATTTGAACCACCCATCATTCGAAAATACCGTTTTGATGTGCCCTCTTAGCTCCAATCCTATAAACATCACTCAGTTGATCATGCCTCGATGTCATAGGGTCTAAGACTCCCCGTTTATGTTATGTTAAAAGTTTGTTTTAAGTATTCCAGATAAGAACTATCCATACACATTCCCTTTCCTGGGGAATCTGAAATCTTTGCCACCGACTTTCCGTTACATTCTATCATTTTTATCACAACTTGTAAAGGTGTGAAACCACAATTGTTAGTTAGAAATGTGCCGATACCAAAAGATACATTAATTCTACCTTCAAAGTGATCTTGAATATCTTTCGCTTCCATCATATCCAAACCATCTGAAAAGACAGCAGATTTTGTCATTGGATTGATTCCCATTGACTCATAATGTTTGATTAACTTTTCACCCCAAATTAAAGGGTCTCCAGAGTCATGTCTACAACCATCAAACAGTTTCGAGAAGTACTTATCAAAATCATTTAGAAAAGCATCCATGCCGACCACATCGGATAGAGCGATACCCAGATCACCTCTATACTCTTTCGCCCATACTTCAAGGGCCACTTTCTGTGAGTCAGACACCCGAACCAAGCCTTGGTGGGCTTGTAACCACTCGTGAGCCATTGTCCCGATATACTTTATTCCGAATTTTTTCGCCATTTCAACATTTGATGTACCAACTAGATAACTTGGAGCCACCTTAAGTAGCTTCTCTATCATCAAGTACTGAAAGGATTTAGAAGCTCTCCTTCTCGTTCCAAACTCTGCGAAAAGGAAATTTATGAACGGAATATGTTTTTCAATTTCATTTAAGCCGTACATAATCCCCTTGAATGATTCTGTCCTCATTTCAGCAAATGTTTCAGAAATAATTGCTAATAAAGGAACCTCAAAAAGTATTGTCTGAACCCATGGTCCTTCTATTTCTATCTCAAGGCCATGCACAGTATTCTTAGTACTGATATAACGTCTCTTGAATGTAAAATCCTCAAGGAAGTCAATATAATCAGGAGTCAAGAAAGGAATATTATATAGATAATGTAGCTCACTCGACTGAAAACGAGTTTTACAAAAATCACCTATCTTGTCTATCACTTTTGCATTCATCACACCAATATCAATATTCGATAACTCCTTGGGGTTTCTACATTGATATTTAAACTTCACCCAGGCATCAGGGTAATTATGAAGCACGGCCTGTTGCATTGTGAATTTGTATAAGTCATTGTCTATTGCCGAATAACTTTTCATTTAATATATATCCTTTCGCTAAATGCTGTTATAACTTCCAAAAGTAAATCAGTGTTCTCGATCATTTTTTTATATTGTGAAGTATTCTGATCTAATGCTTCTACATTCACTTTGATATTGACAAAATCCTCAATACTACTAAGCTTTTCATGTATTGTTAATAAATTTTTAAGTAGTTTATTCATCTTCATCCTTCACCAGTTTGCAGTATTTTTTATCCCACCACATTTTTAATTTTCTGTGTTTAGGTGGATTAGCATAATCAAAAATAGATTCGACCACATATTCTGTATCCGTTTCATCGAGTACATTATATATGATACCATTTCTTTTGATCCTTTTCATTGTTTATTCTCCTTTATATTATACAAGTATCATGTAAAAAATAAATAATTAAAGTTATATCCCCGCTTACAAAAATGAAACTTATTATCTTTTTAATCATATTTTTCCTTTCCGTCGCATGGAATCATTTTCCATGCAACCTTCCATGCGGTGTAAATCCTCGCTAAACAAATGTTTCGAATCAATTGTTTTTCCTATTTCAACTTGACCTGCTCTTATAGCGATCATCAAAGATGGTGCTCTACGTAAATACTTACCACATTCTGTTATAAATCCTTGATCATCACCGAATGGATATGGTTTTTCACATATACCATCCCTAACCATTTTAAGACCAATTTCACTATGGCTTTTTCCAGTATATACTTCATCTTTATATCGTATGGCAGCAGATTTAATTCTCATTTTTGATTTAACTTCAGAACTCATAATCTCCTTTTATGCCATGCTTTTCACAGATCTCAAGATCTGTTGTGATTGTGTCACGAAATGATTTAACTTCAGAAGTCATAACTAAATAAAAATCACAATTTTGACATTCAATTTCCTGTTCAATTATATCATAATCATCAGTCAATTCGGGATAGTAAAACTCTAACCGAAACATACCACATTCAGGACATTGATGCTTTCCTAGCATTTTCTCTTTATTCTCTTTTGATAAATCACCATCAATTAAGTACATTTTTATTTCTCCTTTGGATATTTATTTTCTTCATAAAACTCATTTGGAGCATTTCCTTCTAAGGAATCAAATGGAGTAAAACCATATTCCTTATATTTTGCAACCCTTTTTTCAAGAAATTCAGATTCAACTGAGTTAAGAACAGTTACATCGAAACATTTGAATACTTCATCTGCTGATTCAAATATAACTTCCTGATTCGTGCCAAAATACCACGTTACGGGGTAATTTGAAGCATTAATTTCTTTGCATCTATAATTATAAACTGCTGGAGTCATTATAGCAAATCCTTCTAAATCCATTTCATCAGCCCAGTTGCAATCAAATTTAACTAAAAATTTTACCGTCATTTTGTTGGTACCTCCAACGCTTCTTCAAATTTAAATTCCACAAATGCCAGGTTAAGAAAGTTAAGAGCATCATCTGCTGAAGTAAAAATTCTCCTATCTTTTGCTGGTAGGCTTCTATAAGCCGTTTGATATGAAACATAGATAAATTTTGGTCCGTAAACCCTTATTTCTCCATCAAGAACCCGTGGTTTAGAGATTAAAATATACCTATACTTTTTGCTTTCATGTAAGTCAGTACCAGAATAAACAGTTGCCAAGCTATTACAGAAAACAAAATCACTTATCAATTCTGTTATTTCTTCTCTGTTGCTAACCATTTGAAATTACCTCCCATTCTTTTTTATAATGCCTCATAAGCGATTTTACCATAGGATCATCCTTGTAACACATGACTTCAATCCTTTCTTAATTTTATTTTTAAGACATCGTTTTTCTTTATATTCAGATAAGTACTTTTTACACATTTCAACAACTTCGCTGTCGTCAAGTTCAGTAGGTTGATGTGCTTTCGTCGCATTCCAAATTAATTCACAAAGAGTTAAATCAGGTGTTTCATACCACACATCTTTAATTTCATCTAAAACAAATTCCTTTTTAGCTAACAATTGTTTGTTTGTGAACTTGAAAGTGCTTTTCATATTGAGTAATCCTCCTTGATTTTTTCTTGAACCGGGCATTTCTGCCAACCACATAACTCATAACTGTCCATAATTTGACCTACTGTCATGGTTCGTGGTGCTGGTGGTCTTTCCCGTAAAGCATATAATATTTGTCCTATATCTTTTATCCATTTCTTTACCATGATGTATCCACCACATAATCACCTTTTTGAATTTTTCCCTGTCTTGCTAAATCGTTCAAATAATTGCGAGTCATGTACATCTCTTTTCTTGCATCTACATCTTTTTGATCGTATTCGTCAAGTTTGCCATCCACTGTAAATTCTGAACTGGTATAGTTACCAATTTCCTCAGAGGCTATAATGGAATACTCTTTAAAACCATACTCCGATTGGATTATTTCTTCAACATCACGACCTTCACAGTGAACAATTATTTTTTCCTCGCCTAGTTTATATTTGACTGGTTTTGGTAAATCAAGTGATTTTCTCAATATATCACCCATTGACTCTTGGCCAGTAACTAATACTTTTTTTTCCATTTTTAATATCTCCTGTTTTTTTGCCCATGCTACATAATCAGAATAGAATATTGTTGTCATTTTATGCTCCTATATACGGCGGACCACCACCATTTGGCCACCACTCGGGCCAATCTTCTCTGAAGTAATCTAAAATATCATCAATAATATCAAATAGTTTATCAAGCATTTAATTTCTCCTTACGGTCTTTGTGTCGTCTGTCAAAAGTTCTTCGATCCATACAAGGGTCAACACAGCTATTGATTGCAACTCGCCTGTCTTTTTTCTTTCGGCGGTTTTCATCATCATTGTTTATTTCTAAAATATCTGCATCTGATAAATGTTTTTCCATTATTGTTTTCTCCTTTATATTTTATATCTACCGTTAAAATATCTATCATAAAAATTCAATACTGCTGATCTATGTGATTTTTTAGGTTTTAGTATATCACAGTCAGAATCACATTTAAAGCAAGTACATTCAGGTTCCAAGGAAATTTCATAAGAGTCAATTTCACCTGAATCAAGCATTTCATTTAAAATTTTGATGTTATCACCAAAGTACTCTTCCTCAACTGTTCGAAATGTCACTGGACAGCCTTCCGCCTTATCATCATACAATCCTTTGACTTTAATAAAATATTTTTTCATTATTCCCAATCCTCCTCGCAATTCATACAAACGACTGCATTTTCAATTTCTGGATTTATTTCACCCAATTCATACCACCAACCACAACAATCACAAACGAAAATTGAATCATCAATGTAACCTAAGTCCTTCATGGATAAATCATCCAGTTCCATATTATGACTATCAAGTACATCTTCGAGTGATTGACATGTGCCCTGTAAATCATCTAAAATTTCATCCATTAATTTATCATTTAACATTTTCTTTATCCTCACATGGGACACAAACTTCACCCCTAAGTAATTTCCATCCAGTCAATAATTTCCAAAAATGCCATCTTCCAAGAAGTCGTTGAACATAACATCTATCACCGTTAATTGTATACCATCCTTCTGATAAATGAGTCATTATTGTTTTCTCCTTATGTTAGTGATGTTTGTAAGCGCACATCTACCACCTTCAAAAGTTGCCATTTTTGCGGTGGTTTTGATTAAAGTAAACCAGTCCTTTTTGGTCTTTACATATACTTCCAGACCAGCCGGATATTTTTTATTCGGTTCAAGTTTACCAGGAATATCATGGTTTTGCTTATGTGTTCTTTGAAGTCGTTTGACTTGTTCATCGCTAACCTCATCTAAAAAGATAAGGCTAAAATCGCCATCGCGATAGTCAGGGGTTGAACTGCAAACCTTAATTTCCTGTTTATTTGTCGCATCATATAATAGAATACTAACATACTTCAGATATTCATTATCCATGTAATCATCAATTTTAATGACAACACCACAATGATTTTCTTTACCATTTAATACTCGAATATTATGACCAATTTTAATTTTCATTAATTTGAGTTCCTTTCGATTTTATCTAGTGAACCAATAATTTTGTCATCCTCATAATAAACTTGCGAAACAAAATTTTGATCCCACCAGCCACATAGTTCATATCCTAAATCAAATAAAGGGTAAGCAATTATAAACGAACCATCATGTCGTTTAATTAAATATAATGTGTCTTTATTTAATTCATCGGTTTTCATTATTTTGAATCCCCTTATATTAATTTACTCCACCTCATAACTCCATGCCATTGTGATTTATCAATATTGTCGATAATAGCATTCTCAATGGGTCTTAAAGTTTTCGCCATTTCCCGAGCCAGATTATAATTCCATTTACCATTTTCATAAAAAGCAGGTAAATAAGAGTCAGCGCTCACAGGCATACACTGGTGTGGTTGTTTCGGTGATACCATGAAACAAACCATCCTCCAAACATAAGCGGCTTTTCCTGTTATAGGTTCATCACGGTTAATTTTCGGTTTAGTTGCCCGAACAGTCATATCTTTTTTGACTACCAGAGCCATAATAGAATAGCCTTCAATATCATCAAAATAATTTTTAGAAATGTCTTTTAAACAACCGTCAACATTTACTATTGGCATTTTGGTCATATTTGACTCCTTTATAGTTTTATTCACATTTTCGAACTTTTATAAACATATTGTATCATAAAAACTCGAAGATGTAAACAAAAAAAGGGTTTGACTAAAAGCCAAACCCTTTTTTGTAAAACGGTTGATACTACTCGGTTGCTGGAGCTTCCTCAACTACCGGGGCTTCCTCAACTACCGGGGCTACATATTCCAAAGACATTTCCTTCATGGCCTTGGAAGGTTTAAATTTCGGAACCATCTTTGCCGGAACATTGATGGGTTCACCAGTTTGAGGGTTGCGGGCCTTGCGGGCTGCTCTCAGGACGATCCTGAAGGTACCGAAACCAACCAGGGTTACTTTACCATCCTCAAAAAGACCATCTTTAATGCCGTTAAGAACATGACCAATAACCAGGTTGGCGTCCTTTTTTGTGATACCGGCTTCCTCTGCCACGAAATTTGTTAATCCTTTCTTATTCATAAATATTCTCCTTCTTTTGATTTTTACTGTGTTTTCAAAACCAAATCCAAAGGTATCTAGTTTTCACAGTTTGTTAAAGTGTTAATGTTTTTCTCATTTCGATTTATGGTAAGATTATATCTCAAATCCAATCCAATGTAAATCCAAATTATTTATTTTTTTCCAGAATGATTGCAACTTCGTCCATTAGCACATTGGCATTAACACCTGAAGCTTTCGCAACCTCTTTATAAGCATTTCCTCGCCCTCTATTCCAAAAAATAAAGGCTGTTAATAATATCATGCCACCATAGAAAAGTAAATCTAAAGGCGCGTGAATTAAATTACCCATAATCAATTCCTTTCATAAATTTGTTAATCTCTTATTTCCACTATTATAACCCATTGAAATAATAATGTAAATAAGAAATTAAGAAATACCCAGTTTAATCGACGCTACTCATGACAGGACCACTTTTGCTTGTCTTTAAACTATATATATATGTAGTCCAGCCGCTTTATTGCTTTCCATTTAAGCTCAGTCGGGTTTGTTTCAAATATACATAATAATCGGGATTTAAGACTAAATTTGATTTTAAAATATGACATAAGTGATAATTTTACATGACCATAAATGGTTCATGTTACTCAGTATGAAATATGATCATTCTTAAAATCCGAGTTATAACACTGCCGTGTTATCCCTTCCTGGCCATTCCTCAGCCACCAAAATGGCCAGATTCCTTAATATATATGAACTGGGGCTTGATGTAAACTCGCCCCAGATCGTTTACCGCCATTCTATTGCATTACCAGCCAGGACACCTTCAATTTCAGGTGTAATGTCAGTTAAAGCCTTGACCTCATTAAGGGTCAAACGACCGGCTTTTGCAAAACCATCAGCACCGTTGCCCCGTTTGTAAACACGGGGACCAATTTGCAATTTCATTTCCCCACCGTTGTACTGCATAACGGAAATTCGTAAATGTTTGTCGTCAGGGTTACCAATAACCCAACCACGGACCTCCCTGTCTAAAGCTTTATTGAAAGCCATATTTATAATTTCCTTTCGATTTATTTAAAGAATTTTAACATAAACACAAATAAATGTAAACAAATGGGCTAGGCAGTAAGGCATAGGGAAAGCTGTGAACCCGATACAAAGGCTTTTATATGCGATCGTTTACTGCCGTAAATT
Organism: Thermoplasmata archaeon; assembly: GCA_020696345.1. GTDB lineage: Archaea > Thermoplasmatota > Penumbrarchaeia > JAEHCK01 > JAEHCK01 > JAEHCK01. The sequence continues at coordinate 20,365 of JAEHCK010000038.1, forward strand.
GGTAAAACGATTGAAATTATTAAGAATAAATCAGATTTAAACCCGGGTTTAAAAATTAAAAATTAATAAGAAGTCATAAAAATAACCTATACCTACTTTTGCCTGGCGCCTTAAAGCATTTCTGTTTAGGGGAACTAGCACAGCTAGCTCATTACGACTTTATTGTTAATTGTTAAGGGTTAATAAAATTTCCGGTGACCAAGGCGGATAATTCATGGCCAATTCGAATTTTATTTTTTAGATAATATCGAATAAATCTTAGAGTCCATTATCGCGGATTTTAGATTGAATGTAAACACCCAAAATTTCCTTGCGGACTCGAACCTCAAATAGAATTATCGGTTCTTTATATTTTTCTCAATCAATAAAACCAGTATATCAAATTTTAAATCATATGTAAATAAGAATTTTTTCAACTAAAAATTAAAAACCATTTCCAAAAACTGAAACCATAATATCGTAATCGAACTCAGATGTAAATTGAAATTTGAATTACATTTTCGAAATCTGAACTACCAGATCGTAATTGGTTTGAACACATTAACCACGACCTGAAACCATCATATCGTATTGAAATAACAAGGTAAACAAAGAAAATATCCTCAATGATTTCAGGCCCTTGTCGGAATATCTAATAATTCCGATGCCCTAACCCCTTGATTCCATGGTCAAAAATAAGGCTCAGGACCCACCAGATCGACCTGGTCGAGTCCAAACTCGTTTTTCGTACCAGAGGTCGACTGACCGAACCATGGTGCCCATTTGCTGAATGGTCGATATCCCCAATGATTTCAAGGCGTTAGGGTGCCTCATTATATTATGAGGCATGCATTAGTGTCTCATAATGTGGGCATGTAGGATTTCCCTGCGCCCTCAAACGGATGCGCATCCAAACGGAGGCGCATACAAAAGATGCGCCCTCAGGTGGCGCATCCAAAAGATGCGCCCTCAAATGGATGCGCCCTCAAATGGATGCGCATCCAAAAGATGCGCCTCACGTGCCCGGGCACAGCGAGGCATCCTAAACCACCGGAATCATTAGAAATAACAAGGGTTTCGACCTGGTCATTCGATTTTGAAAATCTCGACCTCTGGTATCAATTTTCGTTTTAAATCCAACCTGGTCGATCTGGTGGGTCCTCAGCCATATTTTTGGGGTTCTGTTAAGGGCTGGAAATTATTCAGAAAATCAACCAGGTCCATAAGGGCCTGATTTTATTAGGGATAATTTATCGTTTACGATCAGAGCCAGATTTGATATGATTATTTCAGATGTGAGGAATAAATTAAATAATTTCAAGCGGTTGTGATTAAGGTTCTGAATTAATTGAAAATTATTTATGGTTTACGATTCCGATTTTATTTGATATAATTCTTTCATCAGTTGGAAATAACCCTTTAAAATTCTTAACTTTTTAAAATAACCTTTAACCGTATTATTCGATGGCACCAGATTGTATCTGGCGATGGGGAATAACCACAAGGGCCCAGTGGGTATGAACCATAATTCTACCATCAAATTTCAATTTCCTTTAACCCTTTAAATTTTTAAACCCGGGTTTAAATTCAGTTTACAAAATGTTTCAAAAAGTTTTTAATAATTGTATTGACATCGCGGTTGGATTCCTATAAGCTTAAAGCACGACTCTGCCCACGGTGTCACTAGAATTTTTAAAAATTCTAATTTACCTTCGGAAATTGTTCTGATATAATGATTTCATCAAATAACAAAAATCAATTAAATTCTTGAAAGGGGATTATAACTATGAAAAAAGTTCACGGGAATGCAAAATCGACTGTTGTTTTAAAGGAAGGCCGTACATTAATGGCAAACGGTGCTGGCACGAAAGCCAGAGTTTTTAAAACCCGCTTTAACGCTGAAAAATTCGTCCGCAACATGATTCGGATGTCCAATTCCTTGAAATTCAAGGACTTCGAGTTCATTACTTTCTAGTTTACAAACGGTTTCAGGGCTTCCGTTACAAAAAGCCCACCTATTTTGCTTGACAGGTCACCTTCTGGTATGTGCCCCAGAAATTTTAAGGTTCCCCGGCTTATGGTGAGTCACAGCCCGTATTAATTTACGGAGACAAGGGTGCCGGTTCTGTCAATCAATTATGTCGGCTTGTAGGAAACGCGATGGTTTCCGACTAATAAATTAATCAAAAGTCTCCCGGTGTCGACTGCCGTAACCCGTCGGGCTTTGGGGATATCCTAGCATCCCTAATCTTCAAAAATTTCAGTTTACATAAATAATTCAATATGATATAATTCTTTTAATAAATCGAAAGGGGAATAAAAAAAATGGCAAGAAAAATTGGATTAAAAAATGTCGAGGCTAAAGTTGACAACGTTTTACCCAAATATAATTTTGGTACCGGCTTTGGTTGGTGTTCCAAAAAAGGCAAAGGTAAAGCCAAACAACATTACAAATCTGGTGGACGCGAAAAATAACCCCTTACCCTAACCGCCCTACCCCAGTATGGGGTAACAAAAATGGTCCGTGTTGTTTACAACCCGGACTTTTTTTGTTACAATATACGAATTAGGTAACATAAAAAATTGAAAGGAAACCAATATGACTGCAAAAATATGCCAACATGAGCTTAAAAGGTTCGCCAACATGACTGTTAAACAGTTAACTACGAGGCTTTACAAAATCACAAATATGGAAAAACTCCATGCTTTCGTTGACTTTGCGGAAATGTTCGGTCACTATGACCTGTCTGACTTGGCAAGAGAAAAAATTAACTTTATGTCTTAAATATCTTAAACTAGTGGGAGGCCTACCATGCGGTCGTACAAGACCAGGATGGAAAACTGGTAACAGAGGAGATACCCCACTCGTTCAAGATTTATGTATTCAAATACTTGAAAGGTGGTGCTAAAATGTGGAAATTAGAAAATAGAGAAGTTGTATTAATAATTGTCGCTTCGTTGGCACTTAATTTTTTACCGTATCTTATTTAAAATAAATCAAAGGAAAATTATTAAAATGATCAAAACTATAAAATTCAAAGGAAATAAATTAAATTACTTCAAATTTGACAGATTGATTGCTAAAAAAAGTGGAGGACTCAAATCTAAAGAAATACATTTGGTTGCAACCACTCAAGAGTTGATAAAATTGTGTCAATCAATTCACCAAAGATTTGGTATAGACAACTCACTGGCAGTGAATATTCCTGCAGTTCCAAAGGAAAAAGCAGTTTTGGTATCACCAAAAACAGAAACAGAAATAGAAACTGTTGCTTTATTTGGTATGGTGGGTGAAGAAGTTGAAATATAAACCAATCAAGCAAAGAATAACGGAGAACTAATGAAATTAATAATAATTATCCAACTTTGTTTTGTAATTTATTATTTGGCTATAATTGCTGGACATATTTAAAATATACGAAAGGAAACCGTTTACATGAATGATAAAACCTTATTCAGACAAATGGCGGGCCAAGTACATCCCGACAAATCCACTCAATCTGAACATGCGAGTGGTGCTAAAATGCGGGAAGTCTTAAAACACCGTAACGAGCCTAAAGTCTTACTGGCACTTGCTCTGAAATGGGGTTTACAACTTGATGGTTCCTTTAATGAGTCTACTTTTGATAGAAATTCTAGTCAGTTTGCTGACCAGGTATTTAAAGCAATCGTTGGTGCGATTGTAAAACATGGATTTTCTTATAACAAAAATGGAAAATCCATACATGGTGTTATAGTTAACATCCGCAAAATTACCAAAGGATACCGCAAAGGTGCTAATGAGTTCAAAATATATGACTTTAAAGATGGAACTATCTGGACTTTAAAGACTTTTGACAAACAACCCTTTGATAAAATTGTTGGAATGTCTATAAATGGCGAATTGAATGAAGGACAAAATAAATTAGATAGAATAACCAAAGGCAATAAAGCAGTTAGTAAACTTCGCCAGGATATGGCAAATAATACCTTTAAAAGTATTGGATTAAAGAAAAATAAAAATTATCAAGGTTCTGGTATTAATATCCTTATTGAGTATAAAAATGGCTATTTTAAATGGCATGAATTAATAAGAACTACACCAAAATCCGTATATATTCTAAATGTTTACAAGGAAAGACGGATTCCGGTTGGTTCTGTAAGAAAAATAAAATTGGTAGTTTAGGAGATTTACAATTATGAACATTCATGTTACTATAAAAGAGGATGGTGAAACTGGTAATGAAATTACCTTAAAAGAAGTTAATCCAGGTGTTTACAAAATCAATCATCCAAATGCCGATCCTAATAGGATTTTTCTTCGAAACGGCATTGATATTAACGAATTGGTAATGTATGCTCTTATACACCTAAATATTAAAAAGTAGGTGAGATTATGAACATTTATGGCTCTAAAAATCAACATCAAATAAAGGCAGTAAAGTTCTGCTTAAATTTTAACGATAAAATAAAATTGGTATCTGTTGATTACAAATCACAAAAGGATATTTACAAAGTTAGAGTAATTGACCACCAATTCGGCTCGAGAGCGACTGTAAGACTTAATGGAAATTTTGTTAGGTCCGCTGTTCAAAGAGTACTTAATGGACACCAACTTATATGGTGTAAGGAGATAGAATAATGGAAAAATATACAACTGGCACAGAACAAAAAATTTATGTCCATGATAAAGTGGATTGTGAAGCTAGAGGTGGACACTGTGTTATACATAGCCCATCTGATCATCACATGAAGGACTGGCCTACTAACTGGCGTGAAGATAGGAAATTGATGGAACGCATCTGTAAATGTGGTGTAGGTCATCCCGATCCTGACGATTTAGCTTTTCAAGTAATGATGGCTAAAAAGTGGGACAGACCATACAATCACCTTGGAGTACATGGGTGTTGTGGATGTTGCAACCACTTTCTTTTTTTAAATTAAATTTTTTTAGCTTACATAAATTTTTTTATGTGTTATAATGTTTTTATTGAATCGAAAAATGAAAGGAAATTTATATGAGAAATGCAACTGGTGTTAGACATGTTTTCGCACCAAACTATGACTGGTCAGTCGTTTATGTAAACGATGATAAAGTCTGGGAAGGACATAAATGTGACTGCGATCCACTGCTTTCTGTCACAAAAGCACTCGGTGGAACATATAAGTACTATGAGTTCACTGATAAAGATGATTTAAGATTTTTTGAGGAAGTGCTTCAAAAAAATAAATTTTCTGAAATTGTAGGAATTACAAAAATATAATAAAGAAAGGAAAACAAATGACATATTTGGAAAATAGAAGTCCTTTTTTCAATGTTAGAAAAGAAAAAGTAATGACTCAATCCGGGTTAGAAATACCGAATAAGGTCGCCCTAGTCAACGAGGACTTGGGTTCTATCGTTGGTTTCGTTTCCCCTGGTTATGATGTAGTTAGAAACGAAACGATTTCAGATTTGTTCGCCGGTGCATTAAGTGATTTAAAAGTGGCGAAAGTTGTGGATCACATGGATGCCACGACTAAACGATGGAAACGGCAAGTGATTTTTGACGACGGCCGTTTGACTTCTGAAATTACCAGCGCTGATGTGGTTGGTGTTTTACTTGAAGTCTATAACGGTTATGATGCCAGAACAGCTTACGGTTACTCACTCATGGGATACCGATGGATGTGTGAAAATGGCATGGTTATGGGTAAAAAGGAGTTATTCTCTGAATCCTTTGCCCACTATGATGGAAATGTTGACAAACTTCGTGAGTCGTTTGGAATGAAGTTCAATGCTTTTCATCAAAACGCTAACACCTGGCAGGAATGGTCAAGAACAAAATTCGACGAAAATGACTTTACAGCATTTGTCGATAAACATACCAAACCCGAAGGTGCCCGAGCGGCTAAAAATCAATACTTGACTCCCAATATTAGTAAAGGTGTCAAGGAAAATTTTCAACCTTTACTCGCTCAGCAACATTTGTCTGAAACTAAATGGGGTGCCTTTAATGTCCTCACTTGGTTGGCAACTCACGAAACAAAAGCCCGTAACGGCTCCAACCTGTTTTCTAACAGGTATAAGAACATGACTCGTTTGGCCGGTGACTTCTACTCCGGTGAAGAGTCAAAAGCCTTAGTTCTTAGATAAACGATCTCCCCCACGGTTTTTCGGGTTTCCGTTACAAAAACCCGCCGATTTTAATGAAACTGGTAGTGGTGATAAGGTTCACACGATAAATTAATCTTCGTCTGGTTCGATTCCTGGACTACCAATAATCCTACAATCTAGTGAAGGGCCTCGATAACAGGCCTTTGCATGCAGTCACTTAAGGATTGTAGGTCGGTGAGGATTAGCTGCCTTGCCGCTCGGGCGGTATGCTAACTGGCAAAGCAGCGGTCGAAAGCCGTGTATGCAGGTTCGAATCCTGTCCACCCTACCAAAATAAAATAAAAATGGAGGAAAAAATGGGAAAAGACATGGGTGGATATGGTTCACCAGTAAAACATAGAGATTTTGACATTAATGTAAATTATTTTGTATACACACATGACGAAAATGGTAATAAACTAAGACTTGTCGGTAGCTACCCCTGTAAATGTGTTGCTCAGGATGTTGCTGAATATATCGAATTAAATCATTTAGTTAAATGTGGTGTTTACAGAAAGGTAACAGAAAACTAATGAAAGAGAAAATAACTTTAGAAATTGAATGTGGTGTAACAACTTGTGCCTCAAAACCTGGTGAGTTCTGTGAATTTTTGATATTGGGCATGGGTCACCGAAAACAAACATGTATTATCTTCGGCCAGGTAGATGATAAAGATGGTTGGATTCAAAGACATAAAAATTGCATGGCAAATTGCATGGCAGAGTCGGAGGCTAAATGAAAAAAGACCAATTATATACAATGACTGATGAACATTTAGCGGCAAGAGCCAATCTTACCGGGAAAATGTGCAAAGTAATTGATGAATTTACCGAAAACATATTCTATCAATGTGAACTTCGTGGTGAACTTTTGTCTGATGAAGAAGTGGTTGACATTTCTGTAGCGGCAATGTATGACCTTCTTCGTAATACAAAAGATTATGACGGAATGTAAAGGAGAATGATATGGAAGTTATCTTAATGTGTATTGGTGTTGGTATGATAGGATTCTCATTCTCCGGGGTTTTAATTTTAGCACTTGTCGTTGAATATCTTTATAAAAGAGTAATGATATTAGAAAAAATTATAAAAGGAGAATTGAATGAAAGAAATAGACAAACAAATTCAAGACCTTAAGTCACAAATTCAAGACCTTCGAAAAGAAAAAGAAAAATTAATGTCAATGCCACCTGAAATAAGATTGGCAACATTTCTACATGTTAAGTTATGCACACACAATCATATGGACGGATGTGGTTGGTTTTATGAAAATGATTGGGAAAGTGGTGAAAAACTACGATGGCTTAGAAAATCAACGAAACTTCTACTTCAGTTTGAAGAAGAAGAAGTTATTGAAATGGTCAATATTGTAAAGGAGATATAAATGAACGGAGATAAAGTCAAAACGTTAAGAGATAAATTAAACATAGCACTTAAATCAGTTGAAAATAGTCTTGATATAAAAATCAGCGTCGGTGTAATTACTTATTCTGATAGTGATTTTAGACTTCAACTGACTGGTGTTGACTCAGTTGAAGGTGCTAATAACTTTTTGGAATCCGAGTTTTTATCAAAATGTGGTAGGTATGATCTAAGAATGGAAGACCTTGGTAGACTTATCAGAATTAACGGCAGTGTTCATAAAATTATAGGTCTGAAAGTTAGAAATAGAAAATATCCTATCATAACTGAAAGACAAGATAACAAAAAACAGTATAAGCTAACTGCATGGCAAGTAACGGAAGCCATAAGGAGGATTGATGGAACGCGATAAACAACAAAAATGTGATACAATCATAAATGAAATGTTGAAATTCAATGATACAAAAATAGAAGGTATGAAAATTTGCATCCAGCTTGAGCAAGCCGCACAACTAAAACGAATCGCGGTTGCTCTCGAAGCAATATACGCAAAAGATCACAATCGCGTATCTCATAATTCAAGGTTTGGATTCTAATTCGGGTGGTTTACATTCAAGATTCCATGTGATATAATAAAGGGATACAATCAAATAAAAAGGAAAAAATTATGGAATTTGTTACCACCGAAAACGGTAGGCATACAATCCAGTTTGAAAATGGAAAGCTAATATTTTCAAGGATTACTGCCGATCCAGACAGGGGATATAAATACATTGTTTATTCTGGAAGAAGTACAACAACAACATGTGTTAGCTCTTCCAGAGCAAAGAGAAAAAGATATACGGATATAGTTGAAAGTCAAAACTTCACCGTTCGAGTCAAAGATTTGAAAAGAGATGATAAGAGCGGTTTTCCAAAGAAAATAATTTCAAAGATTTCGTTGAATTTTCTGAAAAAGCTAATACAAGACAACATTAATGGTGAATATTTACCATATAGTAAAATGGAATTAATTTCAAAAGGAATTAATGATCTTGAAAAGGCTTCAGATAGTTTGGATAATGATCCCGATATTGATGATAACTGGGATTATGATGAACAAGAGTCAAAACCAAAAAAGACTTTGAAAAAGAGTAATGGTAAAAAACGAAAATTGAAAATAAAACCGAAAGTTTCGTTGAAAAAAGTAAAGAAAGGAAAATAAATGCCATCATTTAATTTTTTAGAACGATTAAAATTGAACATTAAAAATGTCGAAGAAATGAAAGGTGATATTGATGAAATGTTCGATATTTTGTCAAAAGACTGTGAATTTAACACTAGTACATTAGGGGAATGTGGTAATTTAGAAAACTCGTCCTCGATAGATATGGGGCTTGCTGGTGAAATGAGAATATGTAAGGTAAATCATTGCCCACTTATTAGGTAAAAATTAAAGAAAGGAAAGGAAAATAATGGCTAAGAAAAAATCTAAGAAAAAAGCACCAAAAGTCGTAACAAATGTAAGGTTCGCTGAAACGAACGAAGCATTTCTAACAGCGGTTGAACTCTTGAAAACGGAGAAAGGAATTGATCTTCCTCCTACAAGCAGACAGGCCAGTAAATGGAGAAATAAAAAAGGCACTGTTTACAATCACTCGAAAGGATTGTTATAGTGGGGAAATTGAAGTCTAAACCAATATGCACAAGAAAGTTCTACTTTCATGGAAGCAAAGAATACGGATGGGAAACCTTTGAGGAAATGGAAGAAGAAGGATTGTTCGATCTTTGGTCCGATAAAGAAAAATGTGACTTCAGGGATAATTTTATCTATGCTTTTTATGAGTTTGAGATTGAAGCAGAAATATATAGGGATGGAACAACAAAAATGATAAGTGTAGATGGTAAAAAAGTTTATGATAGGCCAAAAAATAAGATGTTATTTAAATAAGAAAATTAGTTTACATCTATCCGAAAAAAAGTTATAATAAATCTTAGTCAAATGGAAAAAGTTGTATAAATAAAAACAGGAGAAAACAATGTCTGCAAAAGTCAAAATCACAAAATATAATGGGAGAGGATATAGTGATCGCTGGTTTAGTTTTAATCAGAAGGTCGGCGGTAGAGCCATACCTGGACTCCCGGGCACAGACAATTTACAATCGCTTCATATTCTGGATTCCGCGGAGGAAAAATCAATATGAAGTAATAGCAGAAACATAAGATATTAAAAAAGGGTTTCTGCAGAAGTAGAAACCCTTTTTTATTGTTTTATTAAAGCGGGTATGGTGTTAATGGTAGCATGAGAGATTTCCAATCTTTTGGTGTCGGTTCGAATCCGACTATTCGCTCCAAATTTCGCGGGTATGAGGTAACGGTAGCCTGCTAGCTTGCCAAGCTGGTCGTGTCGGTTCGAATCCGATTATTCGCTCCAATATTTAGTCCTTTAGTAGAATGGCGAGAACGTCTGGTTTACACCCAGAAGACAAAGGTTCGATTCCTTTAAGGACTACCATTTTTCGGGGTATAGTGTTTAATGGTAGCACGAGCGGTTTGGGACCGTTTAGTGTTGGTTCGAATCCAACTACGCCGACCAAATTTATGGTGTTGTTAAGATAGTGGTAGTCGTCGAGGTTGTGGCCCTCGGAGGACGGGTTCGAATCCCGTACATCACCCCAATTTAAGGCCCCATAGTTCAATGGCATAGAACATGAGTCTTCTAAACTCAATACGAAGGTTCGATTCCTTCTGGGGTCTCCATAAGATTTTAGCCGGTATGATGTTAAAGGTAGCATATCAGTTTTGTAATCTGAGTGTACGGGTTCGATTCCTGTTACCGGCTCCATAAAAAGTATTTGCTTCGGTCGTCTATCGGTCAGGATAACAGGCTTTCAACCTGTCGAGCGGGGTTCGATTCCCCGTCGAAGCACCAAGTTATTTTCCGGAGTAGTGAAAAGGCATCACGGATGACTGTTAATCATCAATTACTGGTTCGATCCCAGTCTTCGGAGCCAAAAATAATAAGGGTCGATGGTGTAGTGGCAACATGAGTGGCTCCAAACCACTTGACCGGGGTTCGATTCCTCGTCGGCCTGCCATAATTTATGGGAGCGTAGTGTTAATGGGAGCACGTCTGGTTTGCACCCAGAAAGTGCGGGTTCGAATCCTGTCGCCTCCACCATTTAGCTCGGTAGCATTTAAAATGCGGCTACGGTCCGTCTACCTAAGGAAAGGTAAGTGGAGCAAAGATAAAATTGGCCTTGCTTGCATGGAGTCATTTCATCTTCCGATCGCTTACCAAATAATTATTTAGAATGCCGAGATTTATTATGGATCATTAGCTTAACGGTAAAGCATCAGTCTGTTAAACTGAGTAATCTGGGTTCGATTCCCAGGTGGTCCTCCATAAAAAAAGGAAAGGAATTAAAATGAAAGGATATGGTCTTCCAAGAAATGATGATGTAGAACATCCTGATGTAGCTGACATTAAAAAATATGGATTGAAAACTTCAAAAGGTGGCAGAGATTACTTCAAAAACAAAAAAGTAAAATCGGCTACTCGCAGAAGATGGAAAAAGAAAGCAAGAAGAGAAGGTAAAATTGAAAAATGTGGTTCAATAAAAATTGGAAATGGACTAAAAGGATGGTAAAACATGGGTCTCTAGCTGATGTGGTCATAGCGCCCGGTTGAAGCCCGGGAGAACAACGTTCGATTCGTTGGGGGCCCACCAAATAAGATGTTATTATGAAAAGGTGGAAATTAACACAAAAAAATTATGGTGAAAAAGTTGAATATGGTTTATATGACACCAAACTCAACATAACTGTTCAAATGTCATTAACAAACTGGATGCTGATAGATGTATTTACAACAGTTGGTGGATTTGATAAAGTAGAACTTGATGAAAGTGTTGACAAGAAAAAACTTTTAGATTATTTAGAATGGGAGAAAAAAAGAGGATATAGTTTTTATTAGTATATGGGCTGTTAGTTCAATGGTAGAACAGTTGGCTTTTAACCATCAGACCACGGGTTCGATTCCCTGGCGGCCCACCAAATAAAAGAAATTTACAAAGTAATTCAATTTTGATATAATAAAAATTAAATGAAAGGATTTTCAATGAAACAGAAATTTTTAGATTGTGGATATAAACTTTATGAGCAAGATAATAAAGAATTTTTACAAAAGTGTATAAGGGATAAATTTGGTAAGAAATATTTTATAAACGTAAATATACATGATTTAAGAGATTTTGGAAATACAAGTTTACCGGATTTTTTGTATGATGCAGATGTTCAGTTTAATACGATAGACGCAGAAACTTTCAATGTTAGACTTTTGGAAGCAAAAAATCCAGAACAAATAGAAAAATTTTTTGAAAATGTATGGAAAAATTTAGATTGTGAATACTATGATGCGGAGTAGGGGAGCCGGGACGTCCCCGCTAGCCTCATAAGCTAGAGATCGGTGGTTCAAATCCACCCTCCGCTACCAATTTGGAGTGACATGGAAAGAGTGGCTAGTAATTGATCTTCAACCTGGGAGGGGATACACAATGGCCGTGTATCTATCCCTAAACAAATTTGGTTGAGTACAGGCCCAGATTAAAAGAAAGTCAAACTCTAGTACTTCACTCCATAACAATTATTTGGGGGCTATTCCGGTGAGCGGGCTGTAAACCCGTTGCACGTAAAAACTTCATCGGAGGTTGTGCAGGTGGTTCGATTCCTCTAGCCCTCACCAAATTAAAATAAAAAGGAGAATGCAATGACTGTATTTGATACCGACACTCACTAGTAATAAAATACTAGGAGGTATACAAATGATAAGAGGAGAAGTTCTTGTAAAATACAGATGGCATTACTTCATCACAGGAAAATATGTTTCGTATCGTTTTAGAATTGATCCGGTACCTGGTGTTCATAATTCAAGCAGAAGTTTTTTCTACTGCTGGTTCAAAAGACCACGAGTTATGAATGAAAGTCGTCAATGGTTTGCGAGTGAAGGTTATGGAAGAGCAAGAAGAAGCCCTTTAAACCTTCCTGATCCATGGGATGACCACCAAAGAAGTGATTTTCATAATAAAAAATCTTGGAAAAAAAGAAAGGTAAAAAATCAATGGCAGAAAAATCTTTAGCAGTCAGCTATATTGAATATATGGATAAAGAAGATCATGGTAAAACATTTAATGACTTCTTTGACTGGGTTGGTGTTCCAATGGAAAACAGAACAGATTTTGCAGTTGCCGCAATTTTAAAAAATGCAAGAGAAATATTAATTAACACAATATAGCCCAATAGTGTAACGGTAGCACGAGAGACTTTGAATCTCTTAGTCCGGGTTCAAATCCCAGTTGGGCCGCCAAATTAAGAAAGGAAAAATGTAAATGGAAGTAAAAATTGGTGTAAATATAATAAGACAAGTGTTTGCCCCAGATCATGACTGGTCAGTTCTTTATTTTAAAAATGTTAAAATATGGGAAGGTCATAGTTGTGAGAGCGAAAATATTAGAAAGGTATCAGAAGCACTTAGTGGTGTTTTTCTTCAATATGAATTTACAGATGAAAATGAAATTGATGGATGTACACCTGATTCATTCGTGCATATTAGGGGAATAAAAGAATTATAATTTTGTGCCCTTACTTGCAAGGCTTCCTAGTCACTGGATTCTCTAAACTGGTCGAAGCGGGGCACACCAATATTTGGGTTCTTGGTGAAATGGTATCACAGCAGGCTCTTAACCTGCCAGTTAAAGGTTCGACCCCTTTAGGGCCCACCAAATTTAATAATCAGTAGCGTAGTGAAGAGTTACTTCGAATTATTACTTAAAATAATAGCCAAACAGTCTCTTTATGATTGTACTCTGATTTTAACAAGTAGGCTTCAAAACTAAAAATATGAGAAAGGAATTAAAATGGCTTATAAAAAGCAAGCAAGAAAAGAAGTAATTTTGACTTTGGAAGATTTACAATCATTACGTGACCAGGCAAGAGGAGTAAACGCCATACAAAACGCAAGAGAAGCAGTTGACCTTCACTTCCTTCCGCCTAAAGCAAGAAAGAAGAAAAAGGAAAAAAAGGAAAAAAGATATAGAGAAAGATAATATAAACATGAGCCGATGTAGGCCAACTAGGTAGAGTCACTGGTTTTAGAAACCAGAAAGTAAGAGTTCGAATCTCTTCATCGGCACCAAATTTTATAAGAAAGATTATAATAATGAGTGAATTTACTGAAAGATATAATGAGTGGTTAGAAGAAGGTAAAATGCCTTACCTGCCAGTTGAGGAATTAAAGCCTCTTTATCTTTATAAGTTACATGCTCGAAATGCCAGCTATGGTGTTTGGCATCCAGAAAGAAAAGTATTCGTAATAAGCAGATTTAAATTTGTTGATAACTTTCTTTGTAGCGAAGTTCACTGGGATATGAGCAACCATTTTGGAACGGCTAAACCATTGAAAGAATTAGAAAAAACACCGTTCACATTACAAGATTTAGATGATAGAAGTAGAAAAGTAAAAGAGTATTTGAACACCTACGACAAAATAAGATGCGAGGAATGTGGTAGATATAAAAATGAATGGAAAAGACATGAAGAGTGGTGTTCAGAAAGAACAAAAATTTAGGGGTTGTGGGCCAATTAGGTAGAGTCACATGGTTGAGAGCTATGACAGTGTGGGTTCGAATCCCACCAGCCCCACCAAAAAGGAAACGCTAAGCGATCTCAGGGGTGCTAAGCAACCCACAAGAGATAAACAAGGGGGCGTAGGCCAACTTGGCAGAGTCACTGGACTTAAAATTCAGACAGTGTGGGTTCGAATCCCACCGCCCCTACCAATATAATAAAGGAAATAATATGTATGCTAATCCAAACATAAATATTTGTATTCCATCAATACCAATAGTATTATTACTTGATAAGTACTTTGGAATACCAGCACCTGAAATATTCACAGTGTTTGTATGGGTATCCACTGGATTTGTATGGTTAATGTGGAAATTAGCTATTAAAGATTTGACAATAACAAAAAATAACATATATTGGTATGACTTCTGGAAAAACAAGGGGGTGTAGGCCAACTTGGTAGAGTCATTGGATTCAAAATTCAAAAAGTGTGGGTTCGAATCCCACCGCCCCTACCATAAAGAAAGGAAAAATTATGGACTTTAAATCAAACATAGATAAAGTAAAAGCTTGGCATGATATTGAGTACAAAAATATTTGTCCAAAATGCGGTAAAAAAGAAATGTGGCTAGATGCAGATGGATATGATTATCAGTCATATATATGCGGGTCATGTGGAATTGAAGCATATGTAATGTTAGAAAGAATAGCAGAAAGAGTCCATTTATATGAAGAAGATATAGACAAGGAAACTCTATTATTTGATACAAGTGATGAAGGTAATTAACAATATGAAAGGATAAAATGTTATATACAAAAGAACAAATATTAGATTGTATAGAAAAAGCAGAATGTTGGAAATGTGGTACAAAAAAAAGTTTATGGCTTGATGAAGAAGGTGGATCACATTCATCATATAGTTGTGCTTCATGTGGATCAGAAGTATATATACATTATGATAGAATAATGGCAGAACCAATTGTACTATTTAATCAAGAAACAGAAGAAGAAATAGAAGTTTACGAAAAGAAAAATTAATTAGCTCGTCTGCCATGTGTAGAATCGAGTAACGGAGCCGTAATTTTTACGGCTCCAGCAATATAAATAATCGGTAGCGTAGTCAAGAGTTACTTCGGAATCATAATCCCGAGATTGTAGGTTCGAGTCCTGCTTTCGCCGCCTTATGGCGAAATGGTCTAACTGGTTAAGACACGTAAACGTCTCTTAGCGTTAGTACTCC
>JAEHCK010000048.1 GCA_020696345.1 Thermoplasmata archaeon
ATGCCTTTTCCTCAACGCTCACCACATAGGCTCTTTACCTATGCAGCTTGAGGTGATTTGAAGCCTGCTCCTGTAAGCCAGCTCCGAGGGACCTACCCTCATCTCTTGTGCAGCTTCGTGGCACACGAATTCTAACCCCTAGGACTTAGGTTATAGGTATCTAGCGATATAGATTGAGAACCTATTACCTATGACCTATAACCAATGACCTAGATTCAGGACATCCTAATAATTAATCGAAATATAGAACAACTCATCATCCCCCATCATCTACAGTATCTTTACATCAATCCAATCAAAAATTATAAGGATTTTGTAATACATATCCCCTTTTCTATTGAATGAGGTGGATATTTTGGATATTGCACAAAGTTTATCCGGTGCGAAAAGATATGTACTCCAGCAGTTCGTTCCCAAACACGCACGTCAGGAGAAGTTACACACGGTCAAGCCGTATAAGAGAGAGAAAATGATCTCTTTTCAGAAGCTTTTATTAGAAAAGATCGCGAATGTATCTCTCCGCGGTGTAAGGTAACAATAAAATATATGAATCTATTTTCAGGTAGGATGCATCTGCATTTATAGTATAACATTAAGATTTGGTGATGCAATTATGGAAAAAATTGAGATTAACGGTAAAAAATATTCAAAACGTACGATCGAGATCCTATCTGGAGTTAAAAACTTCCATGATATTGATAATAATCTTCAATTGTTGGCCGAGGTAATTGATCATCCGTATGATTTTCCATTCTTACTCGAGGATATCTATGATATGGATTTCGACGAGGATCTGCGCCTTGCCTTGGTTAGGATCCAGATTGATTCCAGACTACATATTCGAGATGACCTGGAGGGTGAACAACTACGGTTGTATGTTTCCGAAACCATTGAAAAGATGCTTTTTGGTGAATTATTAACCGAAGGCAATGGTACTGGTAAAGAAGATAATGATGAAAAGGATGAGAAGAAAAAGAAAGACAAGAAAGGATCGAAAAGTTCTTCGAAGTCAAAGAGCACCGGCAAAGGTAAAGGTAAAGGTAAGAGTAAAGGCAAAGGTAGAGGTAGGGGCAGACCAAAAAAATCAGATACCGGTAATGGTCAAGTATGAGAGAGAGATATTAGTTTTCAGGATGTGTTAAATTGAGCGAGTCAGAAAATGATAAAGAACTGGAAGAAATTCGTGCAAAGAGATTAGAGAAAATGACAGAAGAGCGCCTTGGAAATCCTGGCGGCTCGGGCAAAGACGAGGACTGGCCAGCAGAGCCGATTACGATCACGGAATCTAATTTTGAAGAGATCATTAAAAAATATCCAAAACTGGTAATAGACTGCTGGGCGCCATGGTGCGGGCCGTGTCGAATGGTGGCGTCGGTATTTGATGAGCTGGCTAAGGAAAAACAGGGTAAGATCGCATTTGGTCGACTCAATACAGACGAAAACCAGGGTATTTCGATGAAATACAATATTATGAGCATCCCAACATTTCTAATATTCAAAGAGGGCGATCTTGTTGGTCGACCAGTAGGTGCATTGCCCAAACCGGCTCTTGAAGCGGCGATCGCTGAGCATTTGTGATCGATATAAGACTTCACACCGAAGTGCGGTGATTTCTATTTAGTATTCAGACGAACAGCCAACGACGATCTCCTCCACATCTATGACCAGAACGTCATATCTGCGTAAAGTGCCTTTTACGACCACATCCTTGCCCTCTTCAAAACTTGCGGGCAATGAACCTGTGTAGTTGATCTTTATATCATTTTTACCATCTGTAAGTACAAATGTTCTGTTATCCTGATCCACACTATCCTTTTTCACCGTTCCCTTTACTTCTATTTCCTCATTCAGATATTTATCTTCGTTATCTACAATATCACTTACCGAGAGATAGTTTGTACTACTATGCATTCCCCAAAAACCAATCATTAATACTACTACAATTACAATTACCCCAACTAAGATCTTGGTTTTTTTATTCCATTTTCGTTTCTTTTTTCTTTTTTTGTTATCTTTACTTTCTTGTTCTTTTTTTCCTTTTTCCATAGGACTTCACCGAATCTTCAAGTAATTCCATATCTCTTGATAGGTCGTTTTGTTTCATGTGTAAATAGAATATATAACCAGCTATTCCAAGAAATATTACGGTATATGCAAGATATACAAACATAACATCACTCATATTCATCATCACCTACAATTTCTTTCATTTCTTCTAGTTTAATCCTCATTTTTTCCAATTCAATTCTTTTTAACAGTAAATAAAAGAAGAACACAGTAAATGCAATTACAGCAATTATCAATGCAAATGTCATTGGAGTTTGTATGGAAGCCTTTGGTGCGGCAATCACTGTTGGATGGTACTGTTCCCAGAGCCTATTTGCCGCAAAACTTAATGGTACACAAAAAAAGCCCATTATCCCGAATACCGCCGCCAGCCGGCCAGTACTTTCAGAGTTTGCCACTCCGGAGCGCAGCGCTAAATATGCAATAAAGATCAGCCAGAGCACCAGTGTCATGAACAATTTCACATCTTCCCAACGCCAATATTCACCCCATTCAGCCTTTGCCCAAATGGGGCCGGTAATGATCGCCAATGTACAAAATACCATGCCGATCTCTGCCGAGGAAAACGCGATTATATCCCAATTTTTCGAATTGGTCTTTAAAAATGCAATGCTTGAAATGAAAACAATTCCAAAGCCCAGATACGACACCCAGGCCGAGGCAACATGGAAATAAAAGATCTTCTGGGCCATTGGTGCCGCCCAACCAGCACTCTTTTCTACCATTGGCGCATAGATGAAGGCCATATATAATGCAAGCAAGATAAATATTACACTTGCAATTAATAAAATGATCTTAATTGTTGATGTCGAATTTTTTTTAGCCATTTTAGACATACCTATCCTATTCTTCAATTATATATTCAAATAGTATAATTCCAACAATGAAATAAACGATGTCAAATGTTGCTAATAAGCGGATTTGTTCAAAAATATTAGAAAATGATCCGCTATTTAATATATTGCTTGTTGCTGTGATCGAGGGCATAATTATTGTAAAGATAACCAACGGTATCAACATTATGGGTAACAACACCTCGCGGCTTTTGGTATTTACAGAGATCGCAGAGATCAATGTACCAATGATAACAAAACCAGATGTTCCGAGGATCATAATCAAAATTAAATAACCGATATTGCCTCCGTAACTGTAACTGAAGAATACGGCAAATAAAATAAAAGATGTAATTGCAATAATGATCAAAAGGATCAAATTCGATATGACTTTTCCCAAATATATTGCCACTCTATCAACGGGGCATAGAAGCAAGCCGTTAATGGTCTCTTTATCTTTCTCTTTTCCAAATGAGGCTGTTAACCCATACATGCCGGCAAACGTAAAAGTTATCCATAACACGGCCGGTGCTACAATATTTGCATCAATTTCCGGTTCGATAGCACTCAGTGCAAATTTAAAAGATAGAATTATCATTAGAACAAAAATTATCATTGTGTTCAGCATGTGCTTTGTTCTTAACTCGATTTTGAGATCCTTCCAGGCGATTGTCAATATTTCTCTAAGCATATTTTCCCTTTAAAAGTTGTTGATATTTTTTCGAAAATGTTGTTGGATTCAACCCATCGGATTCTGCATCATAACGAATTTTACCATTAATTAGTACGGCGATCCTGTCACCGATATCCAATCCACGCTCAATATTATGTGTGGCCAAAATGACCGTACCTTTTTTTCTTTTAAAATCGTCAAGTATTTTTCCCATTAATCTTGATGCGTTTTGGTCTAAACCGGTGTAAGGTTCATCCAGGAGAAGAACTTGCGGTTTATGGATAATTGCCCTGGCAATTGAAACACGCTGCTTCATACCCCTGGAAAACGTCTCGACTCGATCGTACATACGATGGTGAAGACCGATCTTTCTGATGAGGTCTTTTGCGATTCTATCCAGTTTTGACGGTTCAACATAAAACATTTTTCCGTAAAATTGTAAATTTTCCAATGGGGTCAGTTCATCATATAGAAGTGGAGAGTGAGTTAGCATGCCAATACTTTGCCGAATCTCACCCGGGTCTTCATTTACATCATATTTATTGATGTAGAACTTGCCAGAAGTGGGCCTTACTAAAGTTGATAAAAGTCTGATTAATGTGGTTTTCCCTGCTCCATTAGGGCCAAATAATGTTAAAAATTGCCCCTTGGGAACTTTCAGGTTTATTTTATTTAATACTTTTTTCCTGCCAAAATCTTTCGATAAATTCTTGATAGTTATAATTATGTCCGCCCCCTATATTGGCGTTATTTCATTTATAAAATCTGTATGGTGTATTGAGCTCAATACAAGTAGATTTTGAATATAAATATTTCTATTATCGGTATTATTGAATGGAAGGATGGTGGATGGTCGACTGGTCAGCTAGTCGACCAGTCAGCTAGTCACCTGGTAGACCGGATGACAGGTAGACCGATAGACCGGTAGACTAATGGACTGGTAGATTATGGATTGTGGATAAGAATTAAAGAATGAAGATTTTTCCAATGTACTGGTGTAAAATGGTTGGTACTTTTAAATTTTCAATCTTCAATACGGTTTTTGAACCGAGGTCTACATACTCTGATTCACCTACATTAATGTTTTAATTAGATTCGTCCACACTAGTTAAAACTACCACTACCTGAAAAAGGCAATCATCCGGAACCGTGCGGTTGGACCATGAAAACCAGATATACGAAAAATCCCATGAAAAAGTAACATAGAGCCAGTTCTCTTAGTTGTAACCTGGGATCTGGTGCTTTTTCTGCGCGGCCCATCATGAATTTGCTCCAGCCAAACAGTTTTTTATACCATTTACTTTTCATTATCTGTGCCCTATTCAAATATATGGGAATTGCCCATAATAATAGCACGATAAAGGAAACGTTGTCTGCGTTTGTAAATAAAAATGCATCTTCGTTCCAGATTGCAGGAAAACCCGTCCATGCCTTATTCCAACCGTAAAACATACCCGAAACCCACATGCCTATTGGCACGGACGCGATAAAGAACGCTAAAAAGGCCAGAATAACCAGAATTAAAAGAACCTTGGGGGTGGCAGTAATTTTATTTAAAAATGAATTTACCTCTAACCGTCTAGATCGTGCAAATAAAAATACTCCGGCAAAAATGCCAGTTGCTAGGAACAGGAAGGTCGAGGATATCATAAGTACAACATGAACCTTAAATACCGGCGATTCCAGTACTGCCTGGACATAAGCCGGTGGCCCGCCGGGACCGTCACCTTCAATATAGGTATAGGTATAGGTAACAACCAAGGTCCAGCTATTACCGGGATCGGGCTCTTCTTGTGTAATAAGACCTAATGGCCCCACAGGTACATTGGTTGGCCCTGCAGAGTCGCAGGTAACTGCAATATTCCAAACATCATTTAATCCGTCCTCATCCCAGGTGATGATCACTGTGCCACCCGAACCGGATCTGGTCTGGGGTACGTGGGTTTCATCATCGGTTTGGAGAGTAAATGTATCGGGTTCTGAGTCTGACCCTTCATCATCTGTCCAGGTTAGTTCGAACACCATGCTGAGAATCGTTTTACCTGCAAATTCTCCGGTTTCGGTGGTCTCCCAGGTAGTACCTACCGCAGTATTATCACTATATGTTATTGTCTTTTCCTCGGGGCCGCCATCGCTGCCACCCGGATGTTGAGCTATGCTGCTCAAGCTGCTGAAGATAAGTGTTAATATCAATAGAATGATAAATATTACAGGAATGATGATATTCTTCGACATATTACGGCCTTTATATCTGATAATGACAACACGTTTTTAAACTTTCTTTGAGTTTCTTGATGAGTTCAAAATGAATTAGTATAATAAGAACATACAAATGTTCAATTTAAAGTGTAAAATACAGGTGTATTTATGGATCTTGGCACAATACTAATATGGCTTTCATTATTGCTGGCCATCGGAATTGTCATTTGCACATTTTTGTTTTATTTCACCAAGATCAGATTGTTTCGAACATATGCAATGGTTGCCACAATTGCATGCATGTTTGCAATTACAATATCATATCTATTATTATCATATTATTTCTTGACATCCAATTTTGATATACATTACGTATGGGAGAACTCGGGTAAAGCTCTAAGTAATGACCTTAAACTGGCCGGAGTCTGGGCAGGTCAGGAAGGATCTTTGCTTTTATGGGTATGGATAATCCTTTTATCTTTAGGTATCGAAGAGACCATTCAATATTTTAGACGACGAAAATATTTACACAATAACAGAAGATCGGTTCAGGATATGAATTCCCCAAATGTTTATGATTGGACCAGAATGATCGTGATCGCAGTAGCAGTGGTATTTCTAATTCTATTGGTCCTGAATGACCCGTTCGAACCGGTCCATGAACATGAATTATCGAACAATGCTGCTTATGATCCGGAAGACTTTCCCGGTGGTTTTGGTATGAATCCCATGCAGCGCAATATCTGGATGGTGATACATCCACCACTGCTATTTATCGGTTTTGCGTTGATCACAATTCCTTTTGCGGCAAGTATTGGCTATGCCCTCACAAATGATAAAAAATGGACCAAGATCTCACTACAATGGAGTCGGCTTGCCTGGTTGTTTCTCACACTCGGGATTGGTATTGGTGCGATCTGGGCATATCTTGCGCTCGGTTGGGGCGGTTATTGGGGCTGGGACCCTGTTGAGGTCGGTTCGTTGGTTCCATGGATCACACTCACTGGGTTCATGCATGCACAATTAATGAACAAACGAAAGAACGAATATAGTATTATGACACCGATCCTAGGCACGGTAACTTTCGTTCTCGTGATATTTGCGACATTTATCACCCGCAGCGGCCTGTGGACCTCTGTTCATGCCTGGTCCGAAACCGAGGTGGGCCTGATCCTTATGGCAACCATGATATGTACTTTGGTTCTTGCTGCATTGATCATACTGCGTGCATTTATTTTGAAGAACAATAAAAATAAACGTGACAATAATGACGATGAAGGAGTTGATGGCGATGAAGAATACAATTGGGAAAAAATTACGATGATCACTGCAATAATAATATTTGCGATCATGGCGTTTCTTACATTTGTCGGATTACTTGTCACCATGCAAAAAGTGGACACGTCCTTTTACGAAACACGACTGGCGCCGTTTACCATAATATTAATGATAGTCCTGTCCGTGTGTTTGTGCTGGCGTTATTTTGGTAAGGAAAATACAATTACCATTGTATCCTGGATGGTGATGATAGGTATTGCATGTGCGTTGCTATTACCCAAAAACTATTTCCCTGGTGAGGCCGAACCATTTTACTACGACTCGATCACTACACACCATATAGTTGGCTTTATGATCCCGTTTGCGTTTTTTGCGATCTTTGCATCTATTTTTAAAATTATCAAGCAACTTAGAGTTAAAACTTTAAGAAATAAATTAAGATCCATCAGCCCGCATATTATTCATCTTGGAGTTGCTTTCATTATAATAGGATATATTGCAAGTCAAACCATGATCACTGAGGTAAATAAAAGATTGAATGAAGGCGACGTCATTGAGATAGGTGATTACGACGTCAAAGTCACCAAGATCGAGATCGAGGAAGACACCAATGATCCTGATACTTTGTATGCCCATTGGGGAAATTGGGACACTTGGACCGTAACCGTGGAAATTTATCAAAATAAAGAATTTATCCAAAAAGGTCAAATGAATGTGATAAAAATGTCTAACCCTAAAGATGACATTAGACAACCATTATTCTATCTAGATCATAAATATAAAGATCTTTTAACAAATGGCTATATCAATGACGAACTTAGAAAAGAGTTCAATGATAACAAATTACCATTGGCAGATGATGCGGTAATTACTCAAAGTGACGAAGAATATTGGAAATATATTTACCATAACAACCCTGACCCTGTTAATTATTATTATAAGATAATAAGTGGTAACTATGTCTATATAATCGAATATTATTCATATCTATTTGGAATAAGCCCAGACTTTAGCCATTATCTACAGAACGGCACTGTTTCTCATATTATTACCGAAGTGTTCGATGATAATAAAATAATATTATCCAATGCTACCACAATTTCAAGAGTTGATAATATGCATTGGATAATAGAGGACGGGTCCAATATCTATTTGATCAATAATGTTGGCGGAGAGCTGAGGATATTTGATACAGACCCTGACCAGCCGTTAACCGTATATGGCATCAGAGATTATTCTGGCAGCATGAGTTCCGAGGTCTTTGTTGGCGTCATGCCTTTTGAAGACCTGTATCTAAGTTTTAACGTGGTCAATTATGACCAAGTTGACATTCAAGCAAAAACCATACCCATGATGTCATTTATTTGGGGTGGAATGATATTGTTTGTTATTGGGATCGCATTAAGATTAACTATCGATTATATACCCACAAAAAAATTGCTTCGCAAAAAAGATAATGGTTGATGCAATTTTTTTAAAGTCAAATTTTAAACTTAACAAAGAAATCAGTCCTCAGAAACAACTGGACATATTTTGCATTTTTTTAATTGAAAAAATTCTTTTAAAGTTTTTGTAAATTTCTGGTCCTGCCTAATCTTTTGACAAGGTTCACATAATAAGATCTGTTCACTCTCGAGCTCACCCGAGACGAGCTTTTTGGCGGTCTCTTTTGCGTATTTAGTTATTTCCGGAAATGTTTTCAATAGTTCTTTATCGGCAGCCCTGGTGGATGTATAATACTGGCTTACGGCGGATTGGCTTATTCCCAGAATATTTGAGATCTCCTGTTGTTTCATATGATAATCTTCGATCAGGACCTTTACGATCGCAGATCTGATACTGGGTAATACTTTACCGACAATTACTTCACAAGGCGGTTTCATAATAATACCTCATTGCAAAATTAACGAAAATGAAACAGTAATATTTTTTTAGAGCCACATTGAGCCACATTAATGGCAATATAGTATCATGCTGTGATCGTGGGGCCCTCTTGGGTATTAATAAATGTGTGAAGGTAACCTTCAAACCTGAGAACCACATTAACATAATAACTTGTTTGTCTATAAAAAATTAATCCATTATTATGGAATTAGAACAACTTTGATACTAAATGGGAAAAAGTATTTGTATTTGTAATAATAAACGGGGGATGGAGCGAATAGCAAAATGAAGTGCCAGAATCTGAAGATCGTTTGTATATTATTCACATTATTCCTATCTATAACGTTAAGTCCGGTGGCCGTGTGGGGAGTGTTGGCGCCAGAGATCGATCATGAAGATCTTGATGCCGAAAACACCCCGGTGCCGTCACCACTGCCGGTACCGTCTAACTACCGCCATAGACCAATTGTAGAGTTTTTCACCGGCTTAAGTTGTCCGTCCTGTATGAATGGCCCGCATGGTGATCTGGAAAAGCTCTGGGAGGAGGATCGTGAAAACGAGGAGCAGCCATTTACATATATTGCATTCCACGAGTTGAACGGAGGCGGTGTGGATGACCTGGCAACCGAGGATTCAAAAGAACGCATGAGATTTTATCAACCTGGCGTGTCAGGCACGCCCGACGCCGAGTTTGACGGTGGATATATTAAACTTGGCGGGCTTTCCACTAACTCAATCAACTACCAATCGGCCTCACAAGCGGTGGAAGACTGCAAAACTAGGTATACAAAAACCATTAATCCGCTTCGACCCATACAATCGCTCCGGAACGATTTCAAGTTTGTGGAACTATTCGTTGACCAGATCTTCACGGGTGACGGGTTTGCGATCAGTGTAGAAGCCCGGTATCTGGGTACGGACGCAATAATTTCCATGCAGAACCTTCGCGGTAGTCTTTATGTGTTCATGGTGGAAGAGAATGTGGAAGCCTATAGCACCGTCTTGGATGAGTTCGTGATCAATCATAATGTATTCAGGGATTATGCGATCTCTGACCAGCAATTTACATTAACGGCAGACGAGACCTATTCCATAACCATGGAATGGAAGATCCCGGAGGCAAAGGTACCCATCAAGCCCGGAGACATTACAGCAGTTGCAGCCATATACGACCTCGACGATACCAGTTCAAGTGACGGTAATAAGGGCAACGATGCACAGGTGCCCAGGTGCATTCAATCAGCAACTCCGATCTCCACGGCGTTTGATAAGAACAATGACCTGCCTGTAATTAACGATATTAGCACGGAATATAATGATGATCTGGTGATCAATGCCAAGCTGGACGATGCTAATGGTATCTCGAAAGCATATTTACTGTATAATACCGAATCACAAAACTCCACTGCATGGTCATATGAGGAAATGACCGTTGCCGGTGAAGAAATATGCGACGACCAGGGAGTATGTTACGCGTATTCGGACAGCACGGCTTCTGTGAAGATACCGGTGGAGAACGGAGAGGATGTGTACTTCATGATCCTCGTGTATGATGGCAGCGGCCTCGAATACGGTGGACTAGGCGCCCAAGGTAAATCCGAGATCTATAATTTTACAACGGCCGGGGGTAAACAGAATAACTTGCTGGGCGACATATTATCTTGGGGTGCGCTCGGGGTAATATTGGGTATTTGTGTAGTTTTATTGGTAATTATTTTTATCACCAAAACCCGGAAGGGTGGTGGAAAAAGCCTCAGAGCGATCCTGAAATTAAATCAATTAAGTAATTGAGGCATTGATTATTTATTGCTTGAATGTAGTCGGGTAGAATTATCGTAGGAAAGTAGCCGTGATTATTTATTGCTTGACAGTGGCAGTGATGAGTTATTGATTGACAGATGCCTGGATTAATTGTTGATTGACAGATGCCTTGATTGATTGTTGATTGACAGATGCCTTGGTTGATTATTGATTGATAGATACCTTGATTGATTGTTGATTGACAGATGCCTTGATCGATTATTGATTGACAGATACCCTGATGGATTATCGATTGACAGATGCCTTGATGGATTATCGATTAATTGAAACCTGGGTTTAAAAATAAAATCCAGGTATCTGTTCAACACCAACCCAGCACGGTATCTGTTCAGCACCAACCCAGCCAGGTATCTGTTCAGCATCAACCCCGCCAGGTATCTGTTCAGCACCAACCCCGCCAGGCATCTGTTCAGCACCAACCTAGCCAGGTATCTGTTCAGTATCAACCCAGCTCGGTATCTGTTCAACATCAACTCAACCTGGCTTCTGTTCAGCATCAACTCATCTTGATTACTTTTCATTCCTTAATCTTTTTCTATAACACTTCGTCATAAACCTTGATCACATCACCCGCGATCTTGTCCCAGGCATACTCCTTCTCCACCATTTTACGCGACGCTCGACCCATCCGCACCCTCAATTTTTCATCGCCCAAGAGCTTCAACAGTGCCTCGTGCATATTATCATGATCCACCAGATATCCGTTCTTGCCCTCTTCTATGACTTCTGTGGCTCCACCGGTCCGGACAGAGACCAATGGTAAGCCTGCGGACATGGCCTCGATCAGTACTATACCAAAACCTTCGTAATATGATGGCAGTACAAAAATTGACGATCCTTCGTAGATCTTTGTAAGCTCCTCCTCAGTCACGAACCCGTGAAATTCTAAGTTTTTTTTACGCAGCCCAAGTTTCTTTGCCATGTCTTTTAAACGTATTTCGTCCTCACCTGAGCCAACGATATTTAAAAATGCATTTTTTTCTTCTTTGATCACCTTTGAAAAGCTCTCCAATAGTTTATCGATCCCCTTTCGCTCATGCAGTCGGCCGACAAAGATGAGTGTTTTTGATTTGCAGTTGCTGGATGAAAATCGTGTAACATCCACACCATTGGGAATGGTTGCAATTTTATCACGGGGTACGCCGTATTGCGCAATAACATCATTTCGATTCTCGTTGCTGACAACAATGATCTTGTCAGCCTTTCTACCGGAGTATCGTTCCATTAGCATGGACGAGAAATCGGTGATCACATGATTAGGATGCGCACCATAGTGCAGGCTGCCGCGAAACTCGTTCAACTGCGTCCCGTGCATGGTTAGTACATACGGCAGTTTCTTCACCAATGCATACCCGAACGAGTACATGGAATGCCCGTGGATCAGGTCAAGGTCGTAGGTCTTTATCTTGCGCCCAACATTCAATGAGAATGATAAATATTCGCCCAAGGTTAGCCTGGGCAGCGGTATACATGGTATTGGGTGTACATACAGGTTTTTTTTCTTGATATATTTACCTGGTTTTTTACTACCTTGACCAACAATAAACACATGCGTCTCCACGCCTTTTTGCGCAAGAGCTCGTGAAAGCTCGGCGATATGTGTTTGAATTCCACCTCTATCAAATGGAGGAATACTGCGGCCGATCATGCCGATTTTCATCGGTAAATGCGAAGGTTATAAGCACTATAAGATATTTATTCCTGCAGTAATTACCCATGCTAGAATAAATTTGATGATTACATGAACTTAAGGTTAGCATTATTATCGATGGACTATCCGCCGCGCATGGCTGGTGGTACTACGATACATACATACCAGTTAGCCAGGGCACTCGACTCGCTCGGCCACGAAGTCCATGTGGTTGCCGCATCACACCCAAACACACCCAAAGAGGAGGTGAAAGAGGGAATCCACATCCATCGTGTACGAAGGCCGTATTCCGTCTTTTCTGCACATCGAACACAGCAATTATTGAAAGACCTGGACGTAATTCACGGTCATGGTATTTGTTCGTATGGACATTTACTTTTAAATAAATTCCCCACTGTTGTGAAAATGCACAACACATGGTTGGGTGAGTACGAGCGGTATCAAAAGATTGGGGGTAATGCAGCCAAGAGATTAGACACGGCCACTACCATGAAAATGTATGTTCGAATGGACAAAACATGCTGTAACCGGGCTGACCATTTAATTTGTATCAGTGATGTTATCAAAAATGATACGAAAAGATACGGCATCGCCGATGATAAAATGACCGTGATACACAACGGCATAGATCATCAGAAGTTCGATGTGAAAGAGAACTATCGGAAAAAACTGGGCCTGAGTGGCACGGTGGTCGGGTATATCGGCCGTCTGGAGCCGCATAAGGGTGTAGAATACCTGGTTAGGGCGGCCAAGAACTTGGATTGTAATTTCTTGCTGGTCGGTGACGGCTCGGACCGGAAACGGCTGGAAGTGCTGGTGAAACAACTGGGGCTGCAGAAGAGATTCAAGTTTACAGGTTATGTACCGTACGAGGAAATACCCGGATATTACGCCACTGCCGATATAATAGTCTACCCCACCCTGTACGAGCCATTGGGTAATGTGATCCTGGAAACCATGGCCGCGGGCAAACCCATTGTGGCGTCAAATGTCGATGGTATCCCGGAGATCTTCGAGCCCGGTACGGGTTATCTGATCAAACCTTCCGCTAAAGCCTTGGCGGAGAAACTCGAGATACTGGTGGATGATAAAAAATTGCAAGAAAAGATGGGTAAACTGGGTAGAGAGAAGGTCAAGCGTCATTCGTGGGTGGAGGTGGCGAAACAGACGGTTGAGGTCTGTGAGGGGGTTTTGGAGGGCTGATAAGCTAATTTCAATAGATTATTTTACGCTGATAAGTCTAAAGAGTCGAGGGTCGAGAGTCCAAAGTGTCAAACGAGTTATCGATGAACAGTAGCAATGATGAATAGTGGATAAAAGTTGAAGAATGAAGAATAGAGATTTTAAAATGGATGAGAAATTAAACCACTTTTTACTTTTACAGTTTTACTCTTAACTTTTCAATCTTCAATATTCACTTATAAACATTCCAACCAACGATCAATCCCCCCACTGTTCAGCAATATTTTTTCATGAAAATGTCCAAATTCTCGAGAGGGGCCATCTTTTTTAAGTTAACCAAAACATTTATTATTTGATTCAGCCATATAGTACATAGAAGTTCGATATACCTCGCAGCTCTTGGTGGCACCATGGGTAATGTTGAAAAATTTAAAAATAAGATCGACCGCGAAATGAAATCCGGATTTATCGCGGTTTTGTTATTATATATTATAAATAATAGTAAAGAACCGATCTATGGTTATAAGATCATACAAAATTTAAATCTGGCTACCAAAGGTAACTTGAAATTTCACGAGGGCACGGTATATCCCATTCTTCGGTTTCTTCATACTCAAAATTTTCTTACGGCTTTTCTGGGTGAATCACCAAGTGGAGCACCTAGAAAATATTATAAAATTACAGATCAAGGAAAAATTGCTCTTCGCGAGGGGTTAAGATCTTGGCAACAACTGCGTGATGAATTATACGAAATATTGCCAAGTATGGAGGTGAAATAATGTCAAAATATCCTGAGATCCAAAAATATTTGAAAAATATTGAAAGGGAATTAGGTGATGTAGACCAAACTTTGAAAGATTCAATAATCCAGGAAATACGCGAACATCTCGACGAGAAAATTGAAGATTTCAAAAGATCGGCTAACGTTAAAAAACTATCATTAAAAAAAATCAAAAAAGTTCTGGAAGAATTCGGAGAACCTGAAGAGATTGCACTCGAGTACCGCCGTCAGTTCTCGGAGGAGCAAATACCTAATCATAGCAAGAAATCGTCAAAAAGAAGCCTTATATTATCTGTTCTTACAATTTGTACTGTAATATTATTGATCACTGCCGGACTCGTATTTTTTGGAGTTTTTAATGAAGAAAATGGTAATGACATCGATGACAATACCATTCATCCTGGAAAAGGCCTGAAGTCTATTCAGGTCGGAGATGACTTGGAAAAAGTAATTGATATTTACGGTAACCCTGAAGAGAGAGAAGAGACAATTAATACAATTTGGGTTGTATACCATAAAAAGAATGGTATTGATTTTTTATTAAATAAACAAACCAGTAAGATCCTTGAGATACGTTTCAACCCGGGGTTTGACGGTGCTCTCGAAAATAGTATTTCATTCGAATCCAGTCTTGAAGAAGTATTAAATAAGAGTGGTGGTGCCCTAAAGACCGTACAGACCAGTTATGGTTTCCCGCAACCACTTACACCCGACGTTGATAGGGTTCTCTTTGAACAACTTGCTGCTGGCGGAAAGGTAATGGCTTATGAGTTTATTGATGCACGAGAGGGAATATTATTCTGGTTTGATTCGGATAAAAATGTTACTCAAATTGTAGTTTTTGAACCTTTTGAACCGTACGAACCATACGAACCACTAATGGATGCCCCCTGGCTGCAGGCACTTGCATGGAAACCTAATGGAACGTATTGTCTTGTTGCCGGATCCGGAATGCCTTTAATAAAATTTGACGGTGTTGGAAATGAACTTATCGATTCACCCGAGTTCGTGAACTTCTATGATATTGCCTGGCATCCCGAAGGTGAGTATGCATTGATCTGTGGTACAAATGGCAGTATTTATAAATATAATGGAACAAACCTTATCGATCTTTCTCTTGAAATAAGTGATACATTTACGGCCATCAAATTTGCTCCTAACGGGCAATATGCCATAACCGTAGGTTTGAATTGTGCTGTAGGTTTAATAACGGATAACCAAAGTCACTATAGTTATATCCCGGATAACGTGGTTGTTGATATTGATCTGCAAGACCTTGCCTGGAACGATAATGGCAGCCAGGCATTACTAGTTGGTTTTGAGCACTGGAATTTTAGTAAAGGTATGATGTTAACATTTACTCCCGGTAAAGACAATATTTTGAATGCATCTTATTCAATATTAGAAACTCCACCCGAACTATCAACATGTTTTAGTATACGATGGGTTGAAGAATGGCAGAGTTTCATTGTAACTGCAAATCTGGGACAGGTGTATCAAATCGGTTATAATTGGTCTATCGATCGAATTCCAAACCCTTTTTTTGGGCTCGATCCGATCATTGATTCTATGTGGCTTCCTGATGAGAAGAAAATTTTACTTGTGGGCGGCATTGCCAGTTGGGATTCCGAGATTAATGAATATGATCTTGAAAGATCTACTCGTGTTGTATTAAGTTCAGACCGTCATAATCTTTCAATGATCGATCAAAGCTCTGGACCACCGTTTCTTACCTGTGGCTGGGATCCACGGGATAACTCTGCAATTCTAATCGGTGCTTTCGGAATCGCATTTAGATACAAACAGGGAAAGCTAACAAAGATCTACATTGATATCGATAAAAATTAGAAACTTCTTCACTCCTCATTCACTTCGTTCGCTGCGGTGCTCGACCACGATGCACTCGCTCGACACAATTTTATGGTCGAAGACCGCGAACTTCAGATATGCATCAGCCGTTGTCCAAAGTAATTCATAAACAAAGAGGATATACGAAATACTGCGTATATACCGTAGTTATATGAAATTCCGAACCCCTTACTTGGAAACAAAACAAATTTATATCGTTTTAAGTTTAATATATAATATAAAAAAAGTGATTGAAATATGGCGATAGTAAAAGATTCAATAGAAATAAAAACGACACCAGAAAAAATATTTGATGGTTTAATTAAAGTATTTTCTTCTCAAGAATATTATAAAAAATGGCATAAAGAACATGTTAAATGCCAATGGCTCAAAGGAAAGCCATTTGAGGAAGGGTCAATTCTTTATGTAGAAGAATATATACATGGAGAATTACATAAAATGAAAATTCTTTGCACTAAACTTGAGCCAAACAGAAAAATTGAATATAGGCTTTTGTTTCCAATGTCTATTATTTGCCCTAAGGGCTTGTTTATTGTTGAACCAAAAGGAGAAAGTTGCATTTTTACTGCGACACTTACTTTTAGATTTGGTGGATTATTCTCAAAATTTGCTAAGGGCAAAGTTGAAGCTATGAAAAATCATATGAGAGAAGAAGGAGAAAATCTAAAAAAATTATTAGAAAAATGATTAATAATTGGAGTTTGGAACTCTACGGAAACCTTCGGCTTCCTCGCCTCGCCTTCGGCAACGTCGCATACCCACCAGCCGTTGTTTGAAAGAGCGAGCCAAGATAAGGAGAAATCAATATGAAACAATGGTATGAATCTTTATTTGAGAACTATGGTAAAAAATATGATAATGAAAACTTTACACAGGGCACAATTGGTGAGTGTGATTTCATCGAAAAAGAAATTAATTATGATAAATCGCTAAGAATTATTGATATCGGAAGTGGAACCGGTAGACATTCGATCGAATTGACAAAAAGGGGATACAAAGTTGTAGGAATTGATTTGTCAGAATCACAACTGGAGCGAGCAAAAGAAAAAGCAAAAGCTCAAAACCTGCAAATAGATTTTCAGAAACATGATGCAAGGAATTTGCCATTTAAGAATGAATTTGATTTGGCAATAATGCTTTGTGAAGGGGCATTTCCTTTGATGGAAACAGATGAAATGAATTATGAGATATTAAAAAATGTTGCAAAGTTATTCAAGGATCATGGCAAGCTGATCTTTACAACACTAAACGGATTGTTTCCACTATATCATTCAGTTGAAGAATTTTGCGCATCAACAACCGATAAAGGAAATGCGACCTATAGAAGTAATACTTTTGATCTAATGACTTTCCGAGATCACAATATTACCACAGTAGAAGATGATTTTGGAAATAAGAAGGAATTGGAATGTAATGAAAGATATTATGTACCATCTGAAATTACATGGTTATTAAAAACATTAGGCTTTAAAAAGGTTAATATTTATGGAGCAAAACTTGGCGCCTTTTCAAGGAGTGATAAACTTACAACTGAAGATTTTGAAATGTTGGTTATTGCTGAAAAATAACGGCTCGCTTCATCACACAACAGTGGCTACACGATTCGGCTTCGCTTGGTCCAAATTGGCTCCGGTTGGTCGCCAACTTTGCATACCGTCAGCCGTTATATGATGCTTTTCTTCACATGTTCCTTCGCAGATTCCAAAGCTTCAGCGAGTTTATCTCCATTCGGTCCACCGGCTTGGGCAAGATCGGGCTTACCCCCCGAGCCGCCGCCCAATATCTCGGCAGGCTTTTTGATCAGTTCCCTCATGTCCAGGTCAAGATCGCCCGTGCGTGCAAGTATGAGTTTACCAGCACCCTCCTCGGTTGTACCCAACACCACTATCGTCTTCTCCGCATCTTCAAGCAATTTGCGCGCTAGTGCAATGACGCCCTTTAAAGGCTGGGCGAGTGCGCGGGAGATTATCTTAACACCGTCGGCGGTCTCTTCCGCCAGAGATCCCTCGGTGAAAACTTTGCCCTGGGTGTGCAGCTCCCCTATCTCCTTCCGCTGTGCCTTCCATTCGGAAAAAAATCTCTGGGCGGTCTTGGGCAGCTGTTCGGGGGGCACATTATATACCTTACTGGCATCCGTCAACAATTTCTCACGCGCCTGTACCTGTTCAACAGCCGCAAGACCCACCGCGAACTCCAGCCGCTCAACGCCATCCTGGATACGTTCGGAGCGCAGGATCTTGATCATACCGATCTCGCGTGTATTATTCAGGTGTGTACCGGCGCACGCCTCGACATCGAAACCCTTGATATTGACCACACGAACCGATTTACCGGGGGGTACGCCGCCCTGGTATAACCTGAACCCGTGCATTTTCTCTGCCAGGTCACGCGGCAACCATGCCTTATCGACCTCATATCCTTTTAACACCGCTTCATTCGCGATCTTCTCGATCTGCTGGAGTTGTTCGGGTGTAAGTTTTGCATAATGCGTGATATCCAGCCTGGATTTGTCCAGGCCCTTCTGCGCGCCGGTCTGCCAGATATGGCTGCCCAGTAGTGCCCGTGCAGCGCCGTTGATCACATGTGTACCGGTATGATTACGCATCAGCTGCAGCCGGCGCGGCCAATCCAGTTTGCAATGTATTACGGTATTCTCCGGCAATCCATCGAACAAATTATCGGATACATTATGTACCACCACACCAGCACTCTTCTGTACATCGAGCACCTCTACGGTCTTATCACCAAACGAGATCGTCCCGGTATCACCCGGTTGGCCGCCGCCCTCAGGGTAGAAATAGCTCTCGTCGAGTATTATCTGCCGGTTCTTGGAAAAAAGCACCTTTGCATCGAACTCTTGGATGTATTCGTCCTCGTAAAAAAGTAATTTGGTATCGGGCAGGTCAAACCTGGCCTTCTCCTCAACCTTCCTGGGCGCCGATCTCGCATGATGCTCGGCAAGTAATGTATTGAAATTTTCAGGTATATCGAAAGTAATTCCATCCTCATTGGCAAACTTTTGAACCTGTGTTGGATGGATCCCAAAAGTATCATAGAAGTCAATTAACTTCTCGGTGGGCATCTTTTCGGTTTTATCCAAAGTCTTGGTGAACTCCTGGACCAACCGTTTGCCCTTGCGTAATGTCTCGCGGTAGCGCTCACTTTCAAGGCCCAGGATGTGGAAAATCGTTTCCTTTTCCTCACCGAGTTCGGGGTAATCTTTCAGGTCTTTCAAATGCCAATCCACCAGCTCGACCAACGACATTTCCAACCCAAGCTCATCCAATAACCGTAATGCCCGGCGCAACACTAGGCGTGCAAGATACCCGGCCTTTACATTCGAGGGCACGATACCGTCACCCAGCATAAAGGATAAACACCTGGTATGATCTGCTAAGGTATATATATTTTCCAAAGGAACAATTAGATTTGAGAGTTCGTCAAAGGTGATCTTAAATCCTTTATCGTTCAATTTTTCTACCAACGTTTTTCGCATTTCCAAGATCGAGTTCGCACCCTCGAAGCTCATCATACCTGCGAGTTGAGAATATTCAAGAAGAATGCCTTTATCTTGCAAAATTTTCAGATTCTCATTGAGTTCAGCCTGGTCGATCAGGCTTGTGATCAGCTTTGGATAGATCGCATCATAGATCGTATAAGTACCCTTTGATGCCCAAACCAGGCGTTCGAGACCATAGCCAGGGTCTACAACCTGTGTGTCCATTGGTGCATATCTCTTACCTTTTACCTCGAATGAGCCGCTCTCATCCTGTTTCATGCTCATGAACACTAATGTTGCCAGTTCAAGACCCTTTACCATGATCTCCACCGCGGGACCAGCATTACCACCGCCGGACCACGGATTTTCTTTATAGACTATCCAATCACCGGGAATGCCGAGATCGGATGTGAAAAACTGGTGGCAGTATTCCACTGCCTCGGATTTCCAGTAAATGCGATCTTCTTTCGTATTAAATGCGTGATGGCCCATCATCTCGAAATTGGAAAGATGGCGGCCCGATTTGCCAACGATATCGATATCGACGAATCTGATGCATGGTTGTGAGATCACCAGCGGGTTTGCGGGCGGCGGCACCTCGCCCGAGGTCACTTGTGGTTGGAAGTCGGCAATTGATGCAATAGTAAAATATATATCATCACGCCACCGCGCGATCACAGGATAACGCTTTAGAATTGTATGGCCATTGCGTTCGAAGAATTTTAAGAATTTATTGCGCATGGTGGTTAGATCGTAGGCATTTTTCATGATCGGCCGCTCGATGAACCCGTACTCAACGCACGGTATGTCGTTGCATGTGGTTTGCTCAGGGTCCAAGGTCCAAAACGGTATGGAACAATTGCTGCAGAGCTTTCGAACAAAGCCATTATTCTTGAAAAACTCTAGTTGGTATTCTTTATCCATCATTTATATCACAAATAATCTGGGATAGTTTTTGTTTTTATATAAATTTTCTTGAAACTTGAAGGATGAGCTATGAGGATATTGGATATTGGAAACACACAAAAATAAATTAACCTAAAAAATAAATCTTATTTTTGTTGGTACTTAGAATTCCTTTTTTTAATTAATAATTAATCATGGAATTCTAACCATTAGAAATTTTAAAATTTTTAGTTCATTTTGCACTTTACAATTTGCATTTTGACTTTTCCAATTCCCTAAGCAATACTACAAAATCTTTTAATACTTATTATGTCTATAATTAAAGAAAAATATTTTTTACAAGGCGGGAGCAAAATGGCTAAGAAAACACAATCGGAAGATGATTCTAAACTGGATGAAGAAAAAGATAAGAAAGTAGATGATGATGGAGACGAGCCAAAATCCGAGCGTAAAAGCGACTCACGTGATGATGGATCAAAAGATCGTGATCGTGACAGAGATCGCAACAGGGATCGTGACAGAGATGACGAGGTGCGCCGAAGAGGATCAGAACGGTCATCACGACGGCATGATGATTATGATGATTATAATCGGGGTTCACGCGATTATGCTCCACCCCAACAGCCTATGTTCACTGCCGATAAAATACCAAAGTTTATTGCAATTGGCATCCTAATTGGTATCTTATTATTGTTCATAGGTGCATTGCTATCATCAACTGCGATCTCTGTAAAGGTAGAGGGTCAAGATTCTGAGGATGAGGAGGACTTGCAAAGAAATCTTCGTGCTGGTGGGCATTTCATGGGCAGTATAGGGATGTTTTTGATCGGGTTATTTGTTGTACTGCCGCTTTTGCTTGCAAAGGACCTTTCAGACAGGCAGAAACAGTTAATGGGAATACTCCTGCTAGCGGTCATAATCGGGTTTTCATTATTGATTTAATATAACTGCACTTTTACGTTTTGATTGGATAGAATAGTAATTTTTGTTCAACGAGATGGTCAATTGGTCAGTCAGTCAACTAGTCGGCTGGTCAGTTAGTCGGCTAGTCGACCTGTCATCGGGTCGACCAGTAAACCGATTGACCGGTAGACTAGCGGACCGATTGACCGGCAGACCCCTGAATCTACTATTCAACCAACTAACTTACTCTCTCCTATTTATTTGAAAACGCAAAACTCCAATTTACCACTAATGATAGATTTATAGCCCACCTGAAATGTAGTTTTTTCAAAGTCATCGATGTACAGAAAACATTATTTAAGATGAATCAATGAACCCGTGGTGAATTATATGCCAAACATATTATGGATTCAGGAAATTACAAAAGATGATATTCCCAAAGTTGGCGGCAAGGGTGCCAATTTAGGTGAAATGTTTAAAGCAAACCTCCCAGTACCGCAGGCGTTCAGTATTACAGCAGAAGCATACTGGAAATTTCTCAAGGATGCTGAGATCAAAGATAAGATTTATGGAATAATTAAAAATGTTAATGTAGACGATGATAAGAGTTTGAACTCGGTCTCACAAGATATCCGCCAGATCTTTTCCGAGACTAATATACCCTGGGACCTGGAAATCGATATCTTAAACGCGTACAAGGAATTGGGTCAGCGGCATAATAACGAAAATGAATCTGTTGCCGTACGATCGTCTGCAACTGCAGAGGATCTACCGGAGGCGAGCTTTGCTGGTCAGCAGGAAACCTTTTTAAACATTCATGTAGAGAACGACCTGTTACGGCGAGTTAAAGATTGTTGGTCATCATTATTCACACCGCGTGCGATCTTTTATCGTGAAAAACAAGGATTCGATCATTCCAAAGTGGCATTAGCAGTTGTAGTCCAGCGCATGGTGAATTCCGAGGTCTCGGGTGTTATGTTCACCTCGGACCCAATCTCCGGCGAACCCATGGTCTTAATAGAAAGTGGCTTTGGCCTGGGTGAAGCTATCGTGGGCGGTGAGATCATACCAGATACATACCATGTAGACCAGGAGACATTACAGATCAAAGATAAACTCATTTCTACCCAGACCTGGATGTATACGAAAGATTCCGCCGGTAATACTGTCAAGGTTGATCTGGACCAACAGCTGCAGAAAGTACAGAAATTAAATAATACGAACATTATGAAAGTTGCCAAGTTGGGGACCAGTATTGAGAGGCATTACCAACAACCAATGGATGTGGAATGGTGTTTGGAAGATGACAATTTATACATCGTCCAGGCACGGCCGGTTACCACTATTAAAAAGGTTAAAAGTAAAAGTAAGATCTCGGCTCCTGAAGAAAGCGGCGAGATAGTGATAATTGAAGGGACGAGTGGTAATAGTGAATCACCGTTTATAGATGGTTTTGCGACAGATGCCAATGCAGATGCAGAACATGGTAAGGGAAAGATCTTGCTCAAGGGACTCTCGGCATCACCTGGAATAGCAATTGGCAAGGTGGTCAATATCCTTAGTATTAAAGAACTGGATAAAGTCAAAAAAGGCGATATATTGGTAACAAAAATGACCACCCCGGACATGGTCCCAGCCATGCAGCGTGCAGCCGGGATAGTCACGAACGAGGGCGGCACCACATGTCATGCCGCTATCGTCTCACGCGAGATGGAGATCCCGTGTATAGTTGGTACGGTTACGGCCACGGACGTACTGTCTGACGGTATGGAGGTGACCGTTGATGCGGGGGTAGGTATAGTTTACGAGGGTATTCAGGCTGGAGTAAAGCCAAGTGCAGGTACAGGAACAGCCGGTGGAACTGGAGTAGGTATAGGCGCTGGTGGTGATGCACAAGGTGCGGGCGTACCTGTGACCGGTACCAAGGTACTAATAAATCTGGGTATCCCTGACGCCGCAGAAAAACATGCGGCTCTACCCGTACAAGGTATTGGCCTTATGCGTGAGGAATTCATTGTGGGTACTTATATCAAGATCCACCCCAATGAGCTGATTGCGCGCGGCGAACCGGAAAAATTCGTTGATGCATTGGTTGATGGCATGGCCAAAGTTGCACGTGCATTTTATCCACGACCAGTTATAATGCGCACAAGTGATTTTAAAACGAATGAATATCGCGATCTGGAAGGTGGTGAAAAGTACGAACCCGAGGAATCAAACCCCATGATCGGTTGGCGTGGGTGTTCAAGATATGTTTCACCGGATTATGAAGAAGCCTTCAAACTTGAGCTCAAGGCGATCAAACGTATCCGCAACGAACAGGGGTTAACCAATTTGTGGGTGATGCTGCCGTTCGTCCGCAGTGTCGATGAGGCGAAAAAGATAATCGATATAATGCACGAAAACGGTCTGGTGCGTAGTAATGATTTCAAGATCTGGATAATGGCGGAGATCCCAAGTAATATATTCATGGCAGATGAGTTTGCTAAATTGGTGGATGGATTCTCCATCGGCTCCAATGACCTGACACAGCTGATCATGGGTGCGGACCGGGATTCAACAATACTCGAGAAGATGGGATATTTTGACGAGCGTAATGAAGCGGTAACACGGGCCATTGCACAATTGATAGATGTTGCCCATAGAAATGGTTGCACGGTGTCCATCTGCGGGCAGGCTCCTTCGAAGTATCCGGAGTTCACAGAATTTCTGGTGCGGCACGGGATCGATAGTATAAGCGTAAACCCGGACAAGGCATTAGAAACCATTAAACTGGTAGCCCGGGTGGAGCAGAAGGTAATGCTGGAGCGTTTGGCAGAGCTTGTGAAGAAATAATTGAAAGAGTTACAATTGTTCAACAATTCATGCACAAATGTTTTATTCGCTTTGATTTCGGCCTTATGAGCTTTTTATTTGATAACGTGCAATATAATTTTGTATTTTTAGATCAAAGAAGATGAGGTATAATATCTGGGTCTGGATATGGTTAGATTTATATACATAAACCCATATTATCATATACGTCGTGTTATCTGTGGTAAAATCATTTAACTTCTGGGGTGAAATGTATTACAAAACCAGAAGCAAGTTAAAGGAGAAATAAATGCATGGTCAGTCAAACTAATAATTATATTCTTATCATGGACCTCGACGGGACCCTGATCGATTCGGATACTACTAATTTTCAATTACTATATGGGTTATTGAAAAAATATAATTTTCATGATAAGGTCGAAATAATAATGAATGGATTGGCAAAGGGCACTCATTTTGATGAGATAATGAGAATGATCGAGATGCCAATAAATATAAGAAAAAAAATGGATGAAGAAATGGCGGAATTATTAAAAAAACAGGAATATGAATTGCTGGATGGTGTTAAAGATGCACTGAAGTTATTAAAGGCAAAAGGGTTCAAGTTAGCGATTGCAACTGATAACTATTTTAATACCACGATAAAATTTTTAAAGTTGAATAATATCAAGGATTATTTTGACGATGACCTGATCCTAGCATCGGATAATTTTGACCATCAGAAACCTCATCCCAATGTCATATCCGAACTGTATAAACGGTCTAATACCTCCAAGGGAATTTTAATCGGTAATAGCTCGAAGGAAATTGATTTTGCCAAAACTACTGGAATTCCAATTTTATTACTGGATAATTTCTCGAAAATTGATACAAATGACCCCACAATTAAATATTACCAAAAAATTAGACAGTTAAGTGAAGAAGAAACCTATGAAAAAATATTCAAGGCTGAATCCTGGAATGAGATTCTTGAAGTAATAAGAAGTATTACTTAAATGAATTGAATGTGATATTTATGGATAATGAGATCACTAAAGAAGAATTCATGGCATTATCAAGTAAAGAAATTGCATCAATTGTAAAAAAAGAAGGCAGACCGAAAGTAGGGGTCTATTTAATTGATGGGACTCGACGAGCCGGTTTCCTTTTTTATAATTTAAAACCACAATCAGAAAATTTTGAAAAAAAATTATATAATAATATAAATCCTTTATTTTTGCATCAAATAAAAATTATATTAACTCATGGTCTTCAAACTCTTTTTATACCGATTTTTAAACATGAAAATCTTGATAGGAAGAAGGAATGGTTAGATAAAGCAATAGAAAATGGTGTACGACCAGTTTTTCAGGGGGAGAAATGGTTAGATTTCTATAATGAATATGATATAAAAGTAAAAATTTATGGTGATTTAGATTATATTAAAAAATGTGGCTATAGCAAATTAGTTGATTGGGCCATGGAGTTGGAAAAAAATACTTCTCATCACAAAACACATAGAATTTATTGGGGATTGGCTTGCTCAAATAATTTTGAACAAAAAAGACTATTTGATTTAGGTATTAACTTTTATAAGGAGTTTGGTAGGCATCCCAATTCGGATGAAAAAATCAAATTATATTTTGGTGAGAATGTAGATGAGGTTGATATTTTAATTAGATCCACTGAAATCCGAGATAGTGATCTTCAACCTCCAATTATTAGCGGGAAAAAAACACAAATGTATTTCCTAGTTGCACCGAATGATATATCATTTAATGAAAATGTCTTTAAAGAGATTCTATTTGATTTTTTATATTGCAGGACCAATATTTTCGGAAACAGGATGTATTATGATGAAGATTTAGAGAATGTTGATATTAAAGCTTTACAACAGTATTATGAATTGAATAAACATTTAATAATCGGAATAGGTAATAGAATTGGTAAATTCTGGATACCATATCTTAATATTAAAATCCCAAAAAAATTAAAAAAAGATAAATTAAATAAATAGAAGTTAATTAAGGAAAATGAAATTATGTCGATGGCATTTTATGTTGCACTTGCTCCACTAATTGTTTGTATATGTAGTGTAATTTCTGCAACTTATATTTACCTGATCAATCATGAGCATTTACCAAATAAAGTATTCATTATTTTTATGATAAGTTTTGCAATTTTAACATTATTAGATTTTTTACAGATTCTAACTTCTTCGGAAAGGTTCGCTCTTTTATTGGCTAAATCAAAATATGGAGAGACGATTATTGTTGCGGCCATTTACCTTCATTTATGTAGTGCTTTAACGGATAATAAATATTTCATTAATTTAAGAAAATATCTTATAATTCCTTATTTAATCAGCGTAATCTTTTTTATTATTACTCTTTTCACCAATCTCGTAGTGTTAAAAGTAATATTTAAGGATTATACTTATACGACAATTTTTGGAGCTCAAAATCCATTATTAATGTTATTTAGTATTATATTTGTTATATCTGGCTTAATTGTTTTAATAATAACTTATAGAACAACCGAGAATTCTAATAAAAGACTCCAATTAAAATATATCTTTTTAGGAATGATCATTACAGCCATACCAATTTTAATAGTCACTCAAATTTTTTCACGTATTGTTGGTTACGATATACCTGGTGCGATCATTTTTACACTACCAATGTACTTTTCATTTGCATATGCGATTTTACGATACAAATTAATGGGAGAAGTAAACTTAGTGATAGAAGAGGACATCCATGCTAAACCCATCGACTACGAGCTTGAACCGGGATACACCTATATCGTACCCGAATCCGAGCCCAAGATCGGATTTCAGTTATTCGCTAAAACAATGAAAGAAGGAGTGCATGGTATTGTGATAACCTTACGCGATCCTTCTATCATTCGTAATAAATACGGTCTACGAAAAACACCCATAATTTGGATCACCAACAGAGAGACATCCGAATTATCGGTAAAACGTAAAGATATTGCCTCGATAAATGATATCTTAAAACCATTTCTTGAAAAATCGGCTGACAGTGTGATTCTTTTGATCGATGATAAGGCGATCACATCCGGTATTAAGCTCGAAGATCGGGCATCGGTACTTGCACTTAGTAAAACATTCTTCGACACGGTAGTAACTGCAAACTCAAGGTTTATTATCTCGGTTTCACCTAGATCGATAAGTTCCAATAGAAATAAAAAGATCATAAAAACAAAATCGGCACTTTTGGAATTTAATCGTTTGGCCGCTTTGGTATTTGAAGAGATCTGTAATAATATCCTTCAATTTTTGATCAGGAATGGATATATTAAAACCGAAAATATCCAAATGCATTTGAATAATCTAGGTAAAAAAGATACGTTCTTTAAAAATATTAAATGTCATAGAGCAAAAAACCCATCAATCACAAATAATGGTAAGTTAACAATTACGAATATGATAGAAGTCGAGCGATTATCAAAAGAGATCATGATAGAAAAGATCAAACTATTTATGTCAGAATTCGAAAAGATCGAGACTGCAATGGATTTGAATTCGATCGCATCGAGAGCTATTAATAAATATGGTTTAAGTAAAAATGAGTTTCAACTTAATATTGGAGATACATATATAATCCCTGGGTCTGATGCTCGCACTTCGTTCAAGATATTCTCGGAATTTACTGCAAAGGATTTCAAAGGGTTATGTATCACAAAAACGAACCCGAAAAAATTGATGCGTAAATATGCGCTGACCGAGGACAATGTAACTGTTTTTTGGTTAACCGACATATCCGAGAGCAAAAAAAATATATTGCCGCCAAAATTGGAGCATATTCTATCGGCAATTGAAGGATTTCTAACTGAAAATGATGACCAAAAGATCATTTTATTAGATGGCATCGAGTACCTGATCTTCTATTCCGGAGATATTTTCGATACCGTTCTTGGTTTTCTGAGACGGTTATCGGACCGGGTTTCTCAAACCAATGCGTTGATTTTAATACCACTCGACCCAAATACTTTAACGTCTCAACGAATGAGTTTATTGACGCGTTCGGGCATGGAAATATACAAACCAA
Organism: Thermoplasmata archaeon; assembly: GCA_020696345.1. Lineage (GTDB taxonomy): Archaea > Thermoplasmatota > Penumbrarchaeia > JAEHCK01 > JAEHCK01 > JAEHCK01. Next base: position 28,413 of record JAEHCK010000048.1, read on the forward strand.
CCTAGTTATCATGTATGAAAATAACATTACAATCATTTTTTTTTAGATTTATTGTTATTGGAGATTATAGATCAAATAACCTTTTGGAAGAAAAAACACAAAAAAGTTGTTGTTTTTGGTTAATAATCCGTTTATTATTATAAATTATTGTGGATAAAATCATCAACAACAAACCGTTAAGATACATGGCGAGCATTAGAAATGTGAGCCAGTATTCGGCCGGGGTTAGTAATAAAGGAATAAAGCAATAAATATTTATACCAATAAAGACATATCTCGTAGTAACATCTAACGCCCATGTAATATCGCTTTTAGTTTTATTTGATCAACAGGTATTTTGGTATTTGAAGAGAGGATATTGATGAAATTTAATATTATCAATTTAATAGATAATTTCGACAAATCTACTAATTATTCAACAATTCAAGTACCAGCAAGTAGCCAAACCGGTAATCAATTTGATCTACACTCCAGTATAGATTTCTTAAAGAATAGCCAGAACTATTTGATCTTCGAAAATAGACCGCAAGGTGCAATTAAATTATTGAATATTTTATTGAAAAAAGGTAGAAAGGGCATCATAATCACCAGAAATCATCCCGATAAATTTGGTCAAAACCTGATCTCTAATAAAATTGATATGTATTGGTTAAGCTCGGAAGATTTTGACTATGTTATTCGTCCTTGGGAGATCAATCTATTGATAAATACAGTTGAAGAATTTGTCAAACAAAATAATCGCGGTGTCATTCTATTAAACGGCCTCGAATATTTATCCACTTATAATAATTCGAAAGTAATTTTTAATATGCTATTACGCATGAATAATATCGTTATGAACACCGATGCCATGTTTCTGATCACCATAGATCCAATTGCACTTGGAAACCAATTCCTTATGAATATCAAGAGCAACAGCGAGATCATAAAAATGACCCCCCACTTTATTAAGGAGGTTATCAATTGACTGAAGATAAAAATGTGAAATATGCGAAAGATGCACCCTTCAAGGTTTTCATAAAACCCCAATCTGTTTCTGACTGTTTTATTGTAACAATGGACCCCAAATATCCATTTAAGATCTGTTTATATCCATCTATACAATCAGGTATGGGTAAAAACAAAGATTCAGACCGCAATGAGCCTGATGAATTAGAGCAGCTCGTTTTTCATAATTATTTGACATTGCGCCGAAATATACAAATCTACAAATAATGCTTGATTTAATAATAATAATAAAATTATGGGGAAATTAATTGTTTGTATATACTAATCCCACCAACAATATTATAAACCCATAAAACCATATCAGGTCGTTATCATGGGTGAAAAAACCACAATCGAGATCGATAATCTTCGAGAACTAAAACAACATGCCCTCGACACGAATAAGACTTTAAGACAATTAATAAATGAAGCAATCTCTGAAAAGATCGAGCGTGAACGGGGAAACTCAGTTAGGGGTAGTGGTATTTCTTCCTATCCTGTCGAACCTGTTAATGTTAAAGAACAAAAATTAACTGCAAAACGAGATAATATAGATGATTTGAAAAAGCTCTTAACAAATGCGGGTCTATTAACAATAGTTGAAAAAGAATGCCAGAGGCATCATTTACAATTAAAAGAGCTAACAAATGAAACGGTTACCGAATCATTGGTTTCTGACATTCGTATTGCAATTAAATTAGTATTTGATGATGGAACCGCAAATCAGATCATACAAAAAATTGAATCTGTATTTAAATGAAGATTAACAGTGATCTAAATGTTCAAAGATAAAATATCAGGATTAAATCAGATATTCCAGTCCGAAATAGCACATGGTGGAGTTATAATTGTCACCGGTTCCGCAGGCTCATTAAAATCTGCATTTGTTTATAATCTTCTTAGCGAATACTTAAGAGTTCACAAAGGCGAAAAAGGGATCTACATAACTCTTGAGGAAAACCAGGAAAGTCATTTGAAAAACATGAAAAGCATCGGAATTGAATTGGAAGATCGACTACAAATATCCGACATCGCCTCATTCAGGGCCCATATTGGTTTTGAGCATATGGATTATTTAGATCTGATTATCAAACGAATTAACGACACAGCGTTAAACTTGAATTTGCGTGGTCCTGATAATAGTGAGGGTAAAAGCAGCATTAATAAGGGTAAAGAAAAAAAACAAAAAACAACTTGTTTTGCATTGGATTCGCTAAATGCTTTACATGCCCTCATCGATTTGGATAGGCACAAAATGCGCAATAAATTATTGGAATTTTTTACATACTTGCGCAAAAAGAACCTTACTAGTTTTATAGTACTTGAGCAATCGAAAGAGAGCCCATACAGCGAGGAATTCTTTTTGGCGGATGGTGTGATCGAATTCGGTATTACAACCTCACCCGAGAAATCATTAAAGCGCTATATTCAGGTTAAGAAAATGCGGTCGACAAAGCATAGCCTGGATCAATTTGTGATCGAGGTTGGCAAGAACGGTTTGAATGTAGTGGGAAAATTGTTGATCTGATTTCCACGGTGTACCGATAACTTACAACATTCCCACTATAGGTAATATCATCATAATAAACCAAAATCGTTCGGTATCTAAACCCTTTTTTTCCTTATTTTTAAATAAGATAAAAATATAGAGTATATTTGAAAAAGCATTATACACGCGGAGAATATGGGTTTGGCTAATCATGGTAAAGAGAACTATTCAGGAACTTAAAACAAAGATCAAGAGTGGTTCCGCGGTGATCATGACCGCAACAGAGCTCTGCGATCTTGTTCGTTCAGGTGAAAGCATCAGTATGAAAGATGTTGATGTGGTCACCAGTGCCACACGAGCAGTCATGAGCGGCACCATGGCCATATTATCTTTTCGAGTATCTAACAAATGCGAGTTCACTCGGGCCGCCGAAATATATCTGGATGGTGTGCCTGCAGTACTTGGACCCGCACCTAATGAAAACCTGGGTTGGATAGATTGTTTGGTGATGGGGACTGCAAAAAATTCGAAGAACGAGCAATATGGCGGCGGGCATTTATTCCGAAATCTCGTAGAGGGTAAAGAGATCGAGGTTTTCGTACGGTCCATCGAAGGTAAAGAGATTTCGGCCACTACATCTTTGAAAGAAATGCCGTATGCCATGATGTTTCTAACGCGGGGCGTTTGTGCTCTGATGGTCTATACGAATCCAGCACCAGAGCCCATGAAGACCATATTCTCGGTGAAAGAGTTTGGTGGTAATCTATCTGAAGCTACATTCTCCGGCTGCGGTGAACTCAGCCCGATCAAGAATGACCTGGAGTTTCATACATTTGGTATCGGAACACGTATTTTGTTGAACGGTGCGGAGGGGTATATTCTGGGCAAGGGTACGCTATCTTCCAATAACCGGCGTAACTTCTCCGGCATTGCAGATATGCATCATATGGACCCCGAGTACATGGGCGGGTTCAAAACATCGGCCAGCCCAGAGGTGATAAGTACATGGGCGGTACCTATCCCAATTTTAAATGAAGATGTGTTTAGAACTGCATGTGTTACCGACGATCTGCTGGAGTTACCGATAGTAGATGTTTACGGCCGCGACCATTTGGGAAAAGCTCATTTTAGCGATCTCTGGGACCGTGACGGCATATTTGTAAAATACCACAGATCGAAATGCAAGGAGTTGCGTTCTGACTGCAAGGACGAAAACGGTAATTTCAAATGCCCGCCCCAAGAACTCTGTCCCATGGATGCATTCACACTTGACCAAGAAATAAATTATAATAGATGCTTCCATTGCGGAACATGTGTTGCATTTTGCCTTCAAGGTATATGCCACAGTACAATGGGCAAGGTGAGGTTGGGAAATAAAGAAATTCCGATCGTGCTTCGACACTCAGATAGAATACGAGCCGAAAAACTGGCAAAGAAATTGAGAGATAAGATAATTTCCGGCGAGTTTGAGCTTTCGGAACCGGTTGGCGAGATAAAGTATTGATGAGGGTACGTTCATCCCTAGGGATGTGAGTAAATGAGATATCATATCTTAAGGAAAGTGGGAAAAATTTCGATTTTTGAATGGTCAGTAAGGGTAGAGTAGGGCAGTGGGCTTACGTCCACCACCCCCTCATCAAACCGTACATGTGGTTCTCCCCCATACGGCTTTCCGATGACCTTCTTTCTTGCGCTTTCGATTCGTATGACCTGTGTATAATTTATGGATTCGTC
>JAEHCK010000122.1 GCA_020696345.1 Thermoplasmata archaeon
ACAACGTTTTTCTACCTCTTTGTCGTCAAATATCTTGTGGCAATATTTCACTTTGAAACCCATATGCAATGTGTTTCTTCCAATACTAGAGCTATAGCTAACGCTATTTTGACCAATTTTCATATATAATCCTCCTGGTAGTGCTCTTTAACCGCCTCTTTAGGTCATATTGGGGTGGTGGCACTACCATTCACATATAACACTTAGAAAAAAGATATAATGTTCTCTTATGTTAGAGAAAATTACACTATTAAGAGAGAATTTCACGACCACCAGTCAATAGACTGGTGGAATTCTCTCTTTAAAGAAAAAAGTAAACAAAATCGAAAAGTGATGTAGATATTATTATGCCTACCCCTCAACAGTCTGCGGTGGACAATGGGGAGAGTAATTTAATGATTTAAAAGGTATCTTTTATTCATTGCTTAAATTTAATTTAACTGCCTCAATTATCTTCTTTTTGATCATTTGTATCTTTAACTGTTTTTTGAGCCTGACAGCCATCGGTTTTTACTGGTTCTTGTTGCGGCACTTGTGTAGAATTAGCTGATTGTGCAACTTTAGGAGTCTCTTGTATATCCTGTTCCTGCGGTTGCTGGGCTTCGACCTTTGGTTCCATTGTTCCCAATAGTGTTTCGGTGTCTGGAGGTGCGTCAGAGGGGGGTGGGGCTTCAGGTGGTATTGGCTGCTTTGGCATTTGAATTATTAGCTTTGGTGTTGGTTGTGTTGGTTGTGTTGTTTTTGGAATAGTATGCCCAGGGGTGGTAATTTCTGCTGGTTCTTTAGGTGTGGGTAATACATAATCTTCTTTATACGTAATATCCGTTTCATAATATCTGTGGGATTGATGAGTATTTATTTCCTTAAATGGTAGATCATGGCTTGAATATTTTTTTCGTTTTGCAACCGCTACAGCGGCTATACTAATTATTACAATTAGAATAAAAATGATAATAAGAATAATGACCCAGATGTTAAAGCATACTGATGATTCTTCTTCTGGTATAGGATTAGTATCCGACTTCGAGGGTGGTTTGGATGTATTTAAAAAAATTGTGGCATTCACAGATTCAGCAATATTTCCTGCCCCATCTTTGACTTTGAAGTAAATGGTCTTTAAACCATCCAAGGGTGGGAGGGTAAATGACCTTTCACTCATGAAAGGTTCCCAGTCACTCCAATCGATCCCATTATTGCTAAACGCCATCTGGTCTACACCTGTGAGTGTATCAACGGCATTAAGTTCAAGAGTTACTTTTGTTAAATTCGTTTCATAAACGCCTAGGTTTATTAATATCGATAAAAACACTGGTGGCGTAGTATCCAGAATAATTTTGTCATTTGTAAATTCAGTATTATTTGCTTTATCCCTAGCTTTAAAATATACAAAGGTTTCACCATCACCCATAGACAGCTCATAAGGTTTACTTGAATTAAACTGTTCCCAAACTGACCAAATAGAGTTATCAGTGCTGAATGCAATTTGTTCTAGTCCAGATCCAGAATCTAACGCAGTGAGTGATAGAATTACAGACGTAGAGTTTGTATATCTATCCCCGTTATTGATTACTATAGAAATGTCAGGTGGTCGATTATCATACATGAATGTAATTCCTGATCCAAGAATCTCTATATTATTTATATTATCAGTTGCACGAGAGCGAATAGTATAATAGTTATCTGTCACCCATGGTGTATTATTGGTGTCAAAGTGCCAATAATCTAATCCGGTAGTATTTAACCAAGTTTCAATCGACCCCCAGGATAGACCATCCCAAGATAAATTATCACTTAATCGTTTAATATTAATATTTACATTATTTACCCCAGTGCCATTATTCGGATCGAGCGTTAGTCCTGATATACGGTCTAGATGATTATATATCCCATTATTTACTGGCAACGTGATTTCAGACATCGGTGTTGTGGCATCTATTGTAAACTTCCAAACATCACTCCATGAGCCATTTCCAATACCATCATGAGCGCGTACTCGCCACTGGTAACTACCATCTTGAAATCGTTCAGTGCAATTCCGTAGATCATTAAATTCCGTATGCTCACTCCAAAACAAGGCTTTCCAATCCGCAGCATATTCATCAATTTGTAAATAATACGTTAATGGATCGCCATCCTCATCGGTTTCGACTTTCCATTTAATTAATGGATCGTAATGATTGGAACAAGAATTATTTAATGGGCTTTGTAAAATAATTTTATCAGGTAAATGATTAGGTATATAATCAATAATAAATGTTTCAGAATGTGATATGGACATATTTACTTCTCTATTATTTTCATTCACCACGCTTCTAGGATATTCAATAGAAACCATAGTATTATTTTCCGTGACAATGTTTTGACCTTTTGAATAAACTCTATCAGTAACAGTTATCCATTTAATTTGACCTGTACTATCAGTTTTTGAGCAATTACCCCCATAACTTAAGGTTGAATATATGATATTGTCATTATCTTTTACTTCTACATCCACATTTTCTACTGCTGATGCAATAGAATCAATAACTTGGATATGGAGATAATTTTGAATAATAACTTCCGAGTCAGAAAGATCACAAAAAATCGTATCAAATGTGGAATTTAATACAACATTCTTTTCTGAATAATATTCAATATTGAAATCGTATTTTAAATTTGTATGAATTGAGCAATTATCAAATATATTTTTCTTTGAAAAAAATAGCTGTATGCCATTAATATTGTAAGAGCATGAAGAGTTGATGATGGTCGATTTATCTGTATATCCAAGTAATATCCCTATCGAACTGGAAGTAATATTTTGTTTGGATATTTTAACATTTTGACAATTAGCCAGGATTATTTCACCCGCATCTTCTGGTACAATCCCACTGGTTTTGTTTTTCCAATAATAAACAGGCTTACTGTTAACAGTATTCGTTATATCTATAATATGGGTGTTCCAATATTCTAATTTATTACCTTCGATCAAAATGCTACATTTCGACATTGTGTTGCTTTTAATTATACTATTAGTAGCTTTTGTTAATAGGAGGCTATAGGAATTTGAATTACAGATATTATTGGTAATTGTATTAGAATTACCTGAGATTCTAATGCCACTTTCGTTATTAGAATTACAGGTATTGTTCATAATTAAGTTATTATTTGACTCGCTTTGGATATTGATGCCACTTTTATTATTAAAATTACAAATGTTATTGATTATATTATTATTTGATCCTTTGAAGATATCGATGCCACATTTGTAATTCGAATTACATTTGTTGTTTGATATTATATTCGTCTCGCCTCCTACGTGGATACCATAATTATACGAATCACAACTATTATTGAAAAGTTTATTATTATCACAACTCGATACGATTGCAATGCCATATAAATCCTGAGAACTACTTTGGTTTTTGTTTAAGCTACAGTAATTGTTCTTAATAATGTTTGAATCGGAATTCGACCAACAATAAATGCCGTTGCTCTTAATTGAGCTACAATTATTTCTTGAGATTATATTGTTATTAGAATTTCTAATACTTATTTCAAAAACGATATTATTGTTCAAAGTATTATTAGAAATAGTATTATTATTTGAAACCCAACAAATAATACCATCCATATTCAAGGTGCAGGTGTTATTAGATATTATATTATCATCTGAATTTCTACAATAAATTCCATCATTATTTGAAGTGCAATTGTTATTGGCAATAGTATTGTTGTTCGAAGCCCAGCAATAAATACCCTTCCTATAATGCAGGGAGCAGGTGTTGTTTAAAATTGTTATATTTTTTGAATAATAAATAAGGATTCCATGATAATTATTAATTATTCTATTATATTCCACAAATCCTTTCGTTACATTCCTGAGAAATATCCCATGATTTGAATTTGCATCATTTGTGCCATTGTAAATATAGCAATTTCTAATTTTGAAAAATTTAGTTGTATTCTGGATCCATATTCCATTCCCATATGTGGCATCTATAGACCAGTTCTCAATTATAAACGGATTGCCTTCTGTTCCGTTTCCTCTTTTCACGCCGTTTCCTGATATGAACTGGCTATTGCCTATAATAACTATTGTGCTATGGCTGCTCAATGTACCCGGGTTGATCAGATCACCCTGAGCCGGTGGAAAAGCTATAAATGGAAATATTATTGAAATTAGAACTGCACTCAAGAATATCGATATTAGTTTCATTCCCAATTTCATACTTTTGAAATTTACAACTTCATATATATATTTTATAGAACATTCTTCGAATTAATAACCAAAGAACAGCATTACAATGAACATTACCAAAATTAATGCAATTATTATTCCTTTAACCAGAAAAATATTTAATAATCTTCTTTTAATAAGAAAAAAGTAATCAAAAAAGAATATGATTATATTATTAATGCTACCCCTCGTCAGCCTGCGGTGGACAATGGGGGGCTCATCAACTCTATCAATTGATGTATTCTGAGATTGATTTCTTTCGAAATCCCAAATCCCAATCTCAAAATCCCAAGAAAATCCAAAACTCAAAACCCCAAAAAGATCCAAAGATCAAAAACCCAAAATTTTAGTCACTTTTCAAATTTAAAATTTACAATTTAACTTTTCCAATTCCGTAATCAATAATTCTACAAGTTGATCCCCCTAACTCCTAATACATGACTCCTATACTATTTATTATTCCTCGAACAATGCACTTAACAATCTGTTCTGGCTTTTTCTAATATGCGTTAAAAATGTGGTGTGGGCAATACCGAGCTTCTTTGAAATTGATCTCGCCCCGTTCTTTCGTGGATGGTCAAAAAATCCTAATTCATAGGCGCATTTCAGAACAGGTAACTGTTTTTCGGTCAATACAGAAAGTAATCCCCTATCACTGGGAAAGTAGTTCTTAACCGCAATAATTTCGAATATGGAGCCAAATTCTTTCATGAACTCGACCAGCCTATCAACATCCTTTGGTACACCAACCAAGTTTAAAATACCGAATTTCTCTTTGATCAAAATTGGGTACTCGATGAAACACAGGAATTCTTTTGTTGTATAGAGAAACAGTTCTGTATACCTCTCATCATGAATACCCTTGATGAAACATAGAGTTCGATTCTTATCACTGGAAATCTCAGTAATATCCTTAATGTAGGGTATCTCATTTACAAGTTCCGACAGGTTCTCGTCAATATCCTTAAATGTTTTATTCCAGGTTATATCACAGAGTAAAATAAAATCTCTGGGCGAAGTGGTGAACTGTTGTTGAATTATTACCTGCTCAATATTTTTAAACATCTCCTTTAACCACGGCTGTGCAATAGCATGATAATCCAACCGTATTCTGAACAACTTCAGACCAAACATAGACGTCCATGGAAGTCTAAATATTTAACCATTACGAAGAACAATTAAAGGTTATGGGCGCAAGATATATCGAGCTTGATGACATCACACATTTGCGGCCGCCGAACCAGGTCCGAACTAGGGATGCTTATAATAACAAATTCTGGCGCGAGAGTTATTATTTTTGTATGAGCAATAATCGTTCTGGGATTAAACTGATCACCACAATAGGAATACTTCCAAACCGTAAACTGGTAACAGGTTTTTTTCTGTTTATTCATCAAGATCAAGTTTTAGTTCTAAGGCCGTTGGTGGAATACAATAGACCTCAGTTCTATGATTATAATTTTAAGGTCAAAGGCCTCGAATATATGATCGAAGGTATTAACTGGCGATTGATTTATGATTCAGGTAAGATCAAATTCAATATATTGTTCTCACCCATAAACAAGATTTATCCGTACATTACAGATGTTTCGGATCAGATATTTTCTCGGATCGGCTCACAGCATTATGAACAGTTCGGAGTATTCCAGGGTGTGCTTCAAATTAATGGAAAAAAGGTAGATATTGGTCCATGCCTGGGCCATCGTGACCATTCCTGGGGTATCCGCGACTGGAGCTCTGTAGATTATTATCGATTATTCTGTTGTGCATTTTCTAAGAGATTTGCAATCAATCTTTGGGAGGGTAGTATAGGTGGAAAGGGCTTTCTCAAGGGTTACGTGTTTGATGGCCATGAGAATGTGGATATTTTGAACAGTCATGTAGAGACCCGATATGGCAAGAATGGTAAAGAACCGCAGGGGGCGGTAATTGTAATTAAGGATGCAAAAGGAAGAAGATTTAAGATCGATAGTAGAACAAAAGTTTCAATCCCGGTACCACCACGGCAAAGCGTGTTATATGAGACAATTGCAGAGATGACAACCAACGGTATGGCGGGCCAGGGGCTTTGTGAATACCTATACCATGAGACGAATCCGTTGAAGAGGTTCTGGATTTTTATTAAATTGCTAAATTGGCTTTGAGTTGTTGTTTATGTTTTTGGAGAAAGGAAAACGAGCAATAATTGGTTCAAAAGCGTATGACCTGTATAAATGTCGATTATTAGATGTAAAAGTGCCGGAGTTCTATGTTATCCCAACAGAGGTTTATCGAAGGTATGTAAGTAATGGTGGGAAGATAGAGAAGAGATTGGTCAAAGAGTTAAGAACCGTGTTTTTTAAATTGGGTGGGTCAGTTGCGGTCAGGTCATCATCAGTTGCAGAGGATACCCAAACCAGGTCAAATGCGGGTAAGTTTAAAACAGTATTGAATGTTAGATCAATATCACATTTGATATCTGCAGTAAAAACTGTCTGGTCATCGGGCATATCAGAAGCAGATGCAGAAGCAAATGCAGAGATTGATGCAGACGGTAACGATGAAGGTGATCGTGACGGTGATAGTCATGAAATGGCGGTGATCATTCAAGAGCAATTGTCCCCAGAGCATTCAGGAGTATTGTTCAGTCGTAATCCTGTGAACGGAGAAAATGAAACGGTGATCGAATATGTTACCGGTCTAGGTGAGAGTTTAGTCTCGGGCATTCAAACTCCCACACGGGTGGTTGTAGAGAATAGATCTTTAAACATTGAAGATCAACCAGAAGGATCTTTACCATTTAAAGAATTAATTCACCTTTCAGAGAAGCTAGAAACAAATTTCGGCTACCCACTTGATATCGAATGGGCACAATGCGGCGGCGATTTTTACATACTTCAAGCCAGACCTATTACACATCTACTACCCCCTGCAAAAGAAAAAGGTCGTACATATAGTCGTGTCCAGGCAGAACAATTCTTTTCGGGTCCCGTGAGCCCGTTGTTTTATTCTATCTTTAAGAAATTATACCTAAAAAATTACCTGCAAGATACAATAAAATCACTACAAGTGAACCTGGAACTAGACGAAGAGACATTGGTTAGACACAAAAATTATCTATATGTTGACACGGCGTTTTACGAATTTGCTCTTGATCATTTACCTGTACGGAGCAATCGAAACAGGTTGTTAGAAATTTTCCCAGAGGATATTAGGGATGAATTGAAGAATAAAAAGGGCCGAACAGATCCAAAAGAGAGCATTAAAATATTAAAATTCTTAATTACACATCCGAAATATTGGGTAACAAACCTTGATACCTATTTCACCAATAAAGTAGCACCAAAGATTATCTATGAGTTGGATGAGCTTAAGAATTTTGAACAAATGACCGAATCGGAACTATTCTTATCATTTCAACGTCTCTTAGACATTTCGGTCTTACACATTCGTACCTCAAAATGGGGTCTGGGGTTGTACAGTATGCCATTAGTAGAAGCAATGGGTAAGTTTTTAGAGAAGAACGGGTTGGATAAGAGACATCTTTTAACTTTAGTATCTGGCCTGGAGATAAATAAAACATTAGACGCCTCAAAAGAATTGCATAGGCTTACTGAGATCGTTCGCCGGGATCGAAATAAATCAATCTATCACGTTCTTAGTAAAGAGCTTGATGATTATTCAATATATAAAAAAGAACTTGAAAAAACTCCGGATGGCCAGAAAGTAATTGATTATTTTGAATTAACTCTGAAAAGATTTGGTCATCGCCGTCTCAGCCGCGATATTTTAAAGCCATCCTGGAACGATGAACCGATGATCCCGTTTTCAATACTACGAAGACTTGTTTTTAATAATAATGGCCGAACAAATTTGATGATCGACACCTCGAAGAAGAAACGATCTTTACTTGAGCAGCAGATAAAGCGACAGCTTCCAGCTGCAAAGAGATGGTTTTTTAAGACCTTATCGAAATACATGGTTCGATACATAGGTTTTCGAGAACTTCAACGGTTTTACCTGGATATGATAGTCTCTAAAATGAGGCACCTGTTTCTTGAAATCTCACACCGGATGGTGAATAAGGGGATAATAAGCGAACCCGGGGATATTTTCTTTCTGGAACTCTCTGATGTGGAAGGTTATTTATGGGGAATATCAAAATTGAATCTGGAAAAAAAGGCAGAGTTCAACAAATTATCATTCGAAACAGATCAAAGATCGCCAGGTAGGTATATGCGTCTTGGTGTGGATTTCGATTCAATTTCATGTCACAAGCCAGGTTTTCATGATAGATACACTAATAATAGAAGAAAAATACTGGGCGAACCTGTTTCTCCCGGATGCTTTCACGGTAGGGTTCGAATAATTGAAGATGTGGATGACAAAACAGAGATTGAACCGAATGATATCGTTGTGACACGTTGTATCGATCCTGGCCAGACACATGTGTTCTTACTGGCAGGCGCGCTTGTGATCGAAGTAGGCGGCATGCTTTCACACGGTGCAATTCTGGCTCGCGAGTTCGAGCTCCCAACCGTGGCGCAAGTAAAGAATGCAACACGGATTTTGAAAAATAACCAATTGATCACAGTTAACGGTACAAAGGGTGAGATAATATTCAAAGCAGGTGGTAGGTGAATGCTTGGGTATTTGTTTTTGAGCGGTTTGTTAATATTGATCAAAAAATGGCTAAAAAAGAGGGAAAGTGTGAAAAAGGGGTAAAACCGAATAAATTATTTTTCAATTTGCGAAACAATTTTTTTATGACGTCTATTGGAATTTCAACCTACCAGGTCGGTCAGATCTTTTAATAAGGAAATAGTGAATATATTCACAGATCTCCTAGGTATAGATAATAATTTTTTTTTTGAATATAGGAAGATGTTTGACTGAAATAAATGGCTGAAAAAATCACAAATCACAATAAGAGTATGTCTGAGGTATTTGATGTAAAAAGAACCCCCAAATCACTCTATAGAACACGGATTAAAAACACGGATACAACGGATCATCACGGATTCAATGAGTTCAATACTAAAAATCCTTCGATCCGTGTAAATCCGCTTTATCCACGTCATCCGTGTTCTATTGATATTTCCATATCATTATTCAGTTATCTCTTAGACTCTGTGGTTTATTAGTACCAAAAAAATACATCAATCAACCACCGAGACACTGAATGGACAGTGAATGTAACCTCTCAATGCGACGAACGCATTTTCCCATTATATCCTTTTCACAACCTCGCCCAATCTCTCAACTATAGTCTCCAATCTTGCTTTTATCTGCTTTTTTTCATCCATACCCAGCGATCCCAAGATCTTACTGTCGATCGCAGCAAACTCGTCCACGCTACGTTCCAGCCGTGGGAGACGGTGCATTATGATCTTATCTTTGCCGGTAATTCTGGCACCCGATCTCACCATTTCTTCACGCTTGTGTGGTTTCGCCTTTTGGATCTCCCGAACAAACTGCCGTACTTCATGGGACGGGACCTTTTCCTTTTGAATTTTTTCAATGACTTTACTCCTCAGATCATCGTTTTTAATTCCACTGGTCTGGGTGATCAATTTCGTAGGAAGTATGGCGGCCATACTTTTTTTATCTCGAAACTCCTTCGCCTCAACTATCTGGCCTAATGTGCTCTTATGATAACCCAAAGCATCTGCAAGATCACTCTGGGTTCTATATTTCTCTGACTTCCATAGTTCATAGACCGCATTTTCTCGTTCGATCGAGGTCAGATCTTTACGATGGAGGTTTTCTATCAATGATTGAAGTACCAGCTGATGATCGTTAATATCTCTGATTATTGCCGGGATCTTTTGGATCCCGACCATTTTACATGCTCGCCAACGGCGTTCGCCAACCACGATCTGGTAATTGTTCAATTTTTTACGAACGATAATAGGCAGGATCAGGCCCTCTTGTTGAATGGATCGTGCAAGTTCCTCGATCTTCCCACTATCACCGATATCTTTTCTGGGTTGATTTGGGTTGGGCACTATTCTATCTATCTGAAGCTCGGTTATTCTTTCAAAATCAGGTACTATCTCGCGCTGCGGGGGAGAACTATTCGGTTTATGACGTTCACTTTCCATATCAACTCGTTTTCGCTCATGTTTTGGCATTGCAATCACCGTGTTTTTATAGTGATCTATAATATTTAAAAGTTGAGGGCGTGAAGCGAAAATCTAAAATAATTTACAAACCAATAGCCAGAGTGTGTACGGGGTCTGTTATAGATATATATGCATAATATAGCTTAATTCAAGTAGGAATATAGCATTATGAAAGCAAGTGATTTGTGAGGGAGCAGGCGAGCTGGTGGTTATATCATAATTGAATTAAAGCCAGAGCCAGCGGACTGAACCAGGCCAAAGACCATATCTCAGTAAAAGAAAGGGAGAAGTTTGTTCATAAGATTAATAATCAGGCGAAATTATTAAGCAAGGAAATGAGTAATATGAGAAAACCAAGTAGAGAGGAAATGTTTCTCAATATATTTGCAGACATAGGATTTCCATTCTTAGCACTTGACCTTTTTGAGTTATCAAAGGCGATTAAAAGTAGAAAAGAACCTCATTCTCATATCGGAGTTCCAATGGTTGGTGATGCAAGTAAAAACGATGCTTTAAAAGGAGCTTTTAAAGGAATATTTCGAGGAATAGAACCACCTACCCAAATATTTCGTTTGTTAGAAAGTTCTGAATTACTTTCATCTGTATTTGATTCAAACAAAACTATTCAGGAGCAAATAGAATCTCCAAGTAATATTTTTGGCATATACATAACTGATAAACTTATTTGGGAAGAAGAAAGTTTTTGGCCTCTTGCATATAACGTAATTATTGGTCAGATGTTAAATATATTACAAGTATTTGAAGCTGCGCTAATTAAGAGAAAGAAGGAGTTATCTCAGCTTGGAATTAATGTTTCAATAACTTCTGAATATCCAAGAAATATGCCTACTGCTTTGCATTATGCTGTAGCTTCACTTGGTGCATGGATAGGAGGTTCTGACAATTTTCAGTTCATATCACATTTTGCAAGTAAACCTCAAATATTGAATAGTGAGATAAATGTTGAATATGGAAAAAGAATTGGATACAATAAACAAGATTCAATTGAACTAGATAAAAGTGGCATCATTAATATTCCTGCGTCATTAGGTATGCCTTTAATGGAGATGCAAGGTGGGTCAAATTTTTTTGGAACTCTTACCATTGATGAATTTAATATTGTTAATCTTCCAAGCAAAACTGAAATATTAAAAAAGGCTGATGATTTAATTTCTAGAAAATTATACGGATTAATATTAGATAAATATTATAGAACACCATTTTTTGCAAGACAACTTAAGAATGTTGCTCTCTATGGGGCTAATGACGTATTAAGAGACCATTATGAAGATTTTTATTCAAATATAGAACATTCTGAATTAATTAGATGCAAACATTATTGCGCACCAATAGTGGAAGTATCTTCATTTGACGAAATGTTGAATTTAGTATCAAAAATCCCTAAACGAGGATCCGGTGAATTATTTTTTAGAGGACAAACAAAATATTACAGTATTTATAGGACTAATAAAGTAAAGAAGCTAATATTTGGGGAATCAACATCAAATGAACCTTCTTTAATAACCTCAGCAAGTAGAAATAATTTTAACTATGACAATTTACATTTTGCATTAAAATTTTATTTCGGACAGGAAAAATTGTTTTCAAAAAACACTTCTATTGGAGAATTAAAAAAGAAAAATGCTATCTGGAGAGAAATGAGCCTTGATCCAACATGCAATTATGATTATGCAATTATGGCTTTAGCTCAGCATTATGGTCTACCAAGTCATGGACTTGATGTGACAACAAATTTAGATGTAGCAATGTGGTTTGCAACAAATCAGTATAAAAGGAATGAAGAAGGATTTTCTTATTATCAAAAAATTGACAGTACTTATTGGACAAAAGATAAAAATTCTTGGCCAATAATCTTTGTCTTTCAACCTGTATCGAATACAAGTATTCCCTCTTTACAAACTTGTAAGGAGTTAGAGCAATTAAATATCCACGCATTACGTCCAGAAAGACAATCTGCGAAATTCTTTTTAGGAGGACATAGTGATCATCAGAATAGGTTGGCTGAAGCCATTGTATGTGCTTTTAGTTTAAAACCATCAGATTACCAAACTATAGTTAATTTTGAGTATCTTTTCCCAAAACCTCAAGAAGATATTGCATATGCTGAAATGCTTAATTTGGATAAAGTTGAAATGTTTAAGGGTATTATAGATGGAATGGTAAATAAATTTCACTAATTACTTCACCTAACAACGATTAGCTAAAATGATTGTTTGCAATATAGGTGAGTGTATGAAAAACATAATAATAGGAAATGGAATTAATATTCAGTTTGGAGGAATTGAATATACTAATAAAAGTATTATTGAAAGAGCAATAAAAAATCTTGAAACAAATAACTTTTCAAACAAAGTTTATACTAAAGAAATTGAAATTTGGATAAAAATATTATATTCAACATTGCCTGACTTTCTGAAAGGTAAATACGATTATTTCGCCGTTTTAAAAGATGAAAAAGAAGAATTACAAAATTTAAAAAGTCGGTACTCAAAATCTAGTGAAATTTCGGATATTGGGTTCGAGGATTATTTTTTACTGAATGAATTACATTGTAGAAAAAATAAAATAGGAAATCCTGAACGATATTATTTTCAAGAATTTCTTCGACGTCTTTTCTTGGACTCAATATATAATCAAGGAAAAATCAATGAAATCCATTTAAAATATCCAAAAGAGTTTATCAACTTTCTTGAATCTTTTGACAATGTTTTTTCCTCTAATTATGACATGAATATTGAGTTAGCAATAAAAAAAGAGATATTATATCTACATGGAACATTTCATTTTCTTGATAGTGTCTATGATCCTAAGAGTTTTAGAAATAAATTATCAGATAGACCTATGGACAAAACACCTGTAATCGAAGGATATGAGCATGTATTCTCAACTGCCTTAACAGGTAATTCTGGAGTTTTTAAACAATTTGCTGCAAATCAACCAGAATTAGCAAATGCTGCTTTTAATAAATTCATAAAAGCAATGAAAAACAATTCTGAAATCAAACAACAAATTGAAGAGTGGAAAAATTCAGACAATAAAATAGTTAGAAATTTGTATGAAGCCATTCAATTAAAAGCAGAAAATCCCGACTTAGAGTTTACAATTAATCATGCCTTGAATAGACTTAAGGAAATAACGGGTAGTATTACATTTATTGGCTTATCACCAAATAATGACTATCATATAATAAATTTGGTTAAGGATAATGAAAATTTAGACCCAATTGAGTTTTATTTCCATAGTAAAGGTTCATGTAGTACCGTGAATTCACTTTTTAATAACAAAACGGTTCACACAAAAAGCGTAAAAGAATTTTGGACTAAAATTACTAGTATATGATACTATAGCTGTCACAATTATAGCATACTTTGCTCGTTCATAAAATTGAATTTTTAAGAGTCATTATACAAACTAATTAACTCCCATAAAAATCAAAATTCAATTAATCTCCATCATCCCCCATGATGCCCTTCCTGGCATCTAATATAATTCTCGACAATTTCGAATCCTTGTCCAAGAGAGTCATGATAATTCGGACCTTCAATAAATGTTTTTTATTTACGACTAAAAGTTATAAATAATCTTTATGCAATCGTCACCATTTGATAATTTTTTATAAAATATTTATAGTAATTATTTTCAATTTAGTCTAGAACTTATTATCAATATTACCTAAGTTTGACACTTTGCATTATAAAAAAGTCAAGAAAATTAATTTGACAGTTTAGTAAATATAGGGAAATATAGCCCTTTTTAACTCGATAATTACTACTTTTTTAGCGAAAATC
>JAEHCK010000060.1 GCA_020696345.1 Thermoplasmata archaeon
TTTAATGTCATCTCCACACATGCAGTATATCTGCTCTTCCGGATAATCCCGTATCAATTTCTTTATTGGTGTCAAATCGGGGATGAATTTCGTTAGTTCACACACACAGTAGAATGGTATTTTCAATTCCTTTGCGGCAATAGCCAGGCCATATGTACCGATCTTGTTCATAATTCCGTTCGGTGTCACACGATCGGCGCCAACTATGATCACATTACACTTTTTTAAGAAATGAAACATTGCAGAATCTGCGATCAGCACGGTCTTTTGATCCATCCTTGCCAGACGCTCGGCCATTAACCGGCCCTCGTACATGGGCCTAGCCTCGGGAACATATACCGTGAAATCAACCGAATCATGATATGCCTCAGAAAACAGCTCTTCAACTGCGCTACTGGCGCTGATCGTCATGATCATATCGCCGTCATGGATGAGTTTTTTATAGAAACCCGCAATAGTTTTTAATGCTAATTTCGATTCTACTATATATTTTCGTGCAGATGACTGGGTAAGGATACAGAGATATTTCAATTGCTTTTCCGGGTCCCCGGCTATTTCCCCCCCCAACTGTTCATATTCGCTCCTGGTTGAAGATATCGTAAAATTAACTGCATTGAGTACCGCCGCCATGGTCGGTTGGGAGCGCACAAGATCTTGGCCTAGTTCAATGATGTTTTGTAAAAACAATTCCGGTGATGTTGAGGTTATATTCTCGTTTTCCATGACCCATCCCGCATAAGCATCTAAACATTCCACGGTATTTCTCGCAATGGCACTTGCACCAGAGAGTCTATCATTGGCTATCTCATTAACCAGTTTATTTATCTCCGGTGGCAATTCCATGAAATTAAACCCCATTAATGATCAAAACTTTTAAGATTTAACTTTTCAAATTTGACTTTAAAAAATGTGACAATCATTATTCTTTTTGCGTCGCATTTTTAATTAATAATGTTACCTAATCTTCCATTATTGGCTTATCCTCCTCATCCGGAGGTCTAAGAAGCTCCTTGAGCTGCTCAGAGTCCGTATCCATGCCTATTAAGATCTCGTCCTGGGTATCGGGCAAGTTATATATCTGTTGTAACAATTTCTCAAGTTCCTTATGTGCACTGTGATACATACTCCTGGCGATCATCGAGGTGACCGAATCCAGATCCTCTTCGATGTTATCCACATCAAAGCCGATGTTTTTTGCTAGAAGGATCTTTGAATTTACGAAATGGAATTTATTAGATATTTCATGATGTATATTATCCCGTAGCTCTTTCTCGAGCTCATCAACCACTTCCATGCAATGATCGGCCAAAGAGATCGCATCTTTTGGATCGCTCTCACCCTTCATTGTTTTCCTAAGTTCTTCTCCCAATTCCAGTACACGCGTTTCGTCTGGGCGCAGTTCTTTTAGATTATTAACCTTCACCCACGCTTGATGTAATTTCACTATTGCCTCTTTTTCCAGACCGATCTTGTTCTTGATCTCTCTCGGAGTCTCTCCAAGCTCTATTATGGGTTCTTGTTCTTCGGAAGCGAATGCCAGTTCACTATCGTCAAACTCGACAACAGATTCAACTTCATTTGCCGATAGATCAGTGATCGAGCTTGGGTCCAGTTCTATCCCTGAATCAGGCTCGGTAATCTCCATCTCTTCTCCGGAAATTTCCTCTAGATCTATCCCTTCCTCCTGAACTTCTGTCGGCTCACTGTCAACCTCGAATGTAAACTCGATATCTGGCTCTGTTTCTGTTACACCGACCTCATCCCAACTCAACTCATCTTCTGCTATCTCGTTAGTAGATACCTCAACATCCGATCCCCCATCCTCAACCTGCTCCAGCTCCGGATCAGTATCAATACCTTGAATTTCAAGATCGGGTTCAGGTTCTTCTTCCGGTGACGGTGACGGCGATGGTGACGATGGTGATGGCGGCGGAAGGTCCACATACTCTTGACAATTATAGCAATACCACTGCTTGTATGTTGTAATATATTCCAACTCGTCACCACAGGTCGAGCACAGATGCTCCTCAGATGCAATATCGTTTTGCTGCGATTGCTCCAGCTCTGCACCGCAGTTTGGACAAGTTGGGCCATCGTCAGTGATCTGGCTTCCACATTTTGAACAATTCATCAGCTCACAAATACCCTTATTATATTCTCTTATTTTAATTATTATGTTGATAATTTGAATTGATAAAAAATATTGCCGATCCTTATAAGGTAAATGACCAATCACCAACCAACAATGACCAAATAATTTTCAATAACCAATCACAAAATCACCAAACACGGATCAATCTACGTTTGAATAATTGAATATTGACGACTAGGCCAACTTGCTTCGCCAAGTTGTCTCGAGGTAAAAATTATGATTTAATTAATATACTATTACGATGATTTTTAGCTCCAGATAATTTTCGAAGAAAATTAATAAACTCTGGAAAATCCTTTGGTTTTTCCACAGTTGGTTATTATTTGGTGATTGGAACTTGTTCCTTGGTTATTGAAAACATCAGAAAACCATCATCCCTTTACTACACCTACCGGTTTCATCCGTGCAACCTTTTTGGATATCCCCACACCATGGACGACTTCCACCACATCATCCACATCCTTATACGCCTGTGGCGCTTCTTCGGCCACTACTTTTCGGCTTGAGGCTTTCACGTATATACCTTTTCGTAATAGATCATTTAAGATATTATCCGTCCTGAACATATTGACCGCCGAATGCCGTGACATTACACGCCCTGCACCATGGCATGAGGAGCCAAACGTCTCGTCCATGGCAGTAGCTGTGCCAACCAATACATAGCTCGCTGTGCCCATACTACCGGGGATCAGCACCGGCTGACCGATGGACCGATACTTGATCGGAATATCCGGGTGCTCGGGACCAAATGCACGTGTGGCGCCTTTACGATGGACATACACCTTATGGCGCTTGCCCTCCAGTACGTGCTCTTCTAATTTTGCAATATTATGGGCCACATCATATATTACCTCGAGCCCGAGGTTTTCTGGAGGTGTTTGTAATACCTCTTGAAACGACTGGCGAATCCAATGTGTTATCATTTGCCGGTTTGCCCAGGCATAGTTTGCAGCACATTTCATTGCCTTGAAATAATTCTCACCTGGTTTGGAATTAACTGGTGCACATACCAATTGACGATCCAGCAATTCAATTTTGAACTGCTCGGAAACGAATTTATTGCCATCCTTTTGATAGAATCTGCCAAGTTCACGAATCTGGTCATCGCAGATCTGGTACCCACAACCTCGTGAGCCCGTGTGGATCATTACCATTATTTGGTCCTTTTTTGTGATGCCCATGACCTCCGCAACAGAACTATCAAAGATCTCATCAACCGTTTGGATCTCTAAGAAATGATTGCCGGCACCAAGGCTGCCCAATTGCGGCAACCCGCGCCGCTTTGCCTTATAGCTGATCAATGACGGATCGGCACCAGCCATGTAACCTTGCTCTTCCATGAATTTTAAATCATCTTCCCAACCATAACCGCTCTCAACAGCCCAGCCCGCACCATTTATGAGCACATTATCCAGTTGTCTCGGATTTATGCGTACTTTACCTTTCGAGCCCAACCCAGAGGGTATATTTTTGAAAATTGCATCAACCAAAGCTCTTAGCTTTGGTTTGATCTCATCGACCGTAAGATTTGTTCTTAATAATCGAACACCGCAATTAATGTCATATCCAACCCCACCCGGAGAGATCACACCCTCCTCTGCATCCATTGCAGCCACACCGCCGATGGGGAACCCATAACCCCAATGAATGTCAGGCATTGCCAAGGAGCTGCCAACAATTCCTGGTAATGTTGCGACATTAGCTACCTGATCGGGCGCCATATCCTTTCGAAGTGAAGATACCATTGCCTCACTTATATAAATTAAACCGCTGGTGTTCATTTCTGATTTATAATTTTGCGGGATCTCAAATTTATAGTCCGAAATTTTATTCAAAATACCTTTCCAGTTATCCATGTTGATCCCTGTAATATTAATATTGGAGTATTTATATATTAGCATTAAAAAAATTTAAAATATGAAATATGCAATACCCATTAAAAGATCAAGGTGATTAAAAAATGTCAGAGGTTGAAATGAACAAAATAAAACTGGGCGGGTTTTTTGGACCCAGTGAAAAGATAATCTTTGAGTACAAATTTGAACGGCCAACTACAGAAGGGGAGGTTAAGTCCATAAACATGTTCAAAGAAGCAGACGGTGACCAATTGGGCAAAGTTGAATATGTAAGGAATGGCAATTCAATAAAATTGACTGTTTTTAATATATTTAATTGGAGCACGGAAAAGTATGCAATGGTACTTATGGATAAGTTTCTGAAGTTGATTAGAAAAGAAAAAGCACAAGTAATCGAACACGATATGTATGATACTGACGATAAAACACACAATAAAATATCAATATTCAAACAAAACGGGTTCATAGTTGAAAACCGAGGAAATATTACTGGGTACAATCAATATTATTTAAAAATAAATTTATGATATATTCGAGGTATGATGATGCTTCCGGGGTTAGGTAGAGGTGTAAATCCACATAAAATGAAACGTATGATGAAACAGATGGGAATCAATATTGAAGAGCTTGATGATGTGGAACAGATCATAATACGCACCTCAAATAAGAAATATGTTTTTGGATCGGATGTTTCGGTTTCTATCATGACGGCCCAAGGTCAAAAGACCTTTCAAATTACGGGCGATCCAAAAGTATTGGACCGTAGTGAATGGTCGGAAGATGAGATGGGTACGGAAGATCGTGTTGGATCTGCCGAGAAAGACGAGGATGAAGGGTTTTCCATACCTGAAGGTGACATACAACTAGTATGCGACCAGACCGGTGTAAGTGAAGAAGAGGCCAAAGCTGCGCTGAAAGCATGCAATGGAAACCCTGCTGAGGCTATATTGAAATTAATGGATAATTAATAAAAACGCATCCTATTTAATTGTTGATGCAATCCTGAAATGGTTAATTATGGATGCTAGATATAGGCTAAATCCCAAAGCCAAAACTATACACAAAAACAAGATTGGACATTGATTAAGTTTTATTTTTGTTAGAGGGGTAAAAATTCCGATAGAAATTTTTAGCTCGAGACAATTTTTGAATAAAATTGATGAAACTTAGAATTCCTATGAAAAATAACTTATTAATATCAGAATTCTAACCCCTCAAAGAAAATCCAAACTTCCAAACTTAAAAATTAATTTCTTATTTTAAAGTACATTAGAACTTATGGGTTTGGGGTTTTCTTGGGACAGAACATTGTAAAACTGATTATTAATCGGTAATTACAATTTTCTGGCAGAAAAACTTTCCAAATAAAATTTAAGGGGTAAGTTTTTCGGTTATCTTTAATAATATTTTATGGTTTTGTACTATTTGGATTTATATTCCATCTCTATTCATTATTTTCCCATTATCTTACGAAAATTGGGAGATGAACCATAAAAAATAAGAATGGGTTGTTTTAGAATATAGCAATATTGTCCAAAAACTCGGACAGGGTAGAGGGTCTGAATTCTTTTTTCATATCTTTAGTTAACGAGTCGTAGTAATTGATCTGGCGATTGACCTTACCAAGTTCTTTACTTTTATTGGTCTCCTTTACATCTTTAAGAATTGCCAGATTTGCTGCTAGGCTATCTCTACGTTCTTTCCAGCATTCTAGTTCCTTAATAGCGATCAAGATCTTATCGCATTTTAGATCGTATCGAATCTACATCCCTCGTGGAAAATAGTATACAACAGTTAGAAAAATGTATATATAAAAGGTTTTACCACAAACATTAAATAATAGATGTTGAAAAAATTATTACAATTATTTCTATTATCGGTCAATCCACCAGTCAACCAGTAGACCAACAGACCGACTGACCAACAGACTGGTAGGCCAGTAGACGAGCAGACCACCTCCTTTACCCATTATTCCAAGACATCACCATTAGCTCGATCTACTATTCAACCAACTAACTTACTCTTTCCTATTTATTTGAAAACGCAAAATTCAATTATTATTAAATAAAAAAAGAGATGAGAAATACCCCGGGGGTGTAATTTCCCTTTTGATTGATTTTTACCCAGATAGAGAAGAGTGGGCCCAGCCGGACTTTTGGAATTCTGCCAAGAATTCCAAATGCGGGATAATTAACGCCTAATCAATAAATTATCAGGAGTTAATTAGCGAAGTTCGAACGATCATCGCTATTGAGGCTGGGCCCACGAAATTCAATAGAATAGCCAATGGACAGCAGCCGGACTTTTGGAATTCCGTTAGGAATTTCAAATGCGAGATAATTAACGCCTAATCAATAAATTATCAGGAGTTAATTAGCGAAGTTCGAACGATCATCGTTATCGAGGCTGGGCCCACATAAAATATCAATAAAAAAACAAAGTGGGCCCAGCCGGATTCGAACCGGCGACCTCCGCCGTGTGAAGGCGACGTCATAACCAACTAGACCATAGGCCCATAAACAATCTGATATCGTAATTATCTAATGATATTTTATTCTTACGTAATCGTAGATTGTGGATTATTGCAAACTGAATAATTGATTAGGGAATTTAAAAAGTCAAATTATAAAAGTTAAAATTAAATTCCAAACCTTAAATCATTATTCAAACCATAACATTTAATCCTGACGAGCCTTCCGAGCCCGAATGGGCGAGGGTTATTTGCACACCGATGGTGTGCGTGTGCCATTCATGGCACTCTTTTAGGGTGAAGCCCTTTTTTAAAGGGCTCAGCGAACACAACAAATCCAAAATTAATTGATCTTCAAAAAGTAAAAATTATTGTAAAAATGCACTACGATCTTAAATGCCCAACATGCTTATGGCAGTTCTTTGACCAATATGTTTCTTCGCCAGATCCAAAATGCGGTTCAATTCCTCGATGGTGCGCGCATTCTTTTCTGCCTTAAAGAATGCATCTTTGTATTTTGGCTCCACCAATTGTATCATATATTCTAAGGCAACACTAAGTTTGATCATCCTTTCATTGCGATATACTTCCTCTTCAATATCGGCAAGTATCTCCGAGACACTGCCCTCAGTAGGTTCATTAGCTTCCATTCTGGACCCTCCGAATACCGAGATTATGATATAAATTTTCTATTTTTAAATGTTTTGGTAATGTGAAAATATGGTATTGTAAATTAATTATGTTAAATAACTATGATCGCCCAAAGATCCTAAATTTGGGAATAATACATGATCGTTTTAATTCAGGCATCTTGTGGCGGTGGTTGCGATCCATTTGTCTCGGGCGGTTCCCTTTCTGTTTCTGGCATAGGTTTACCCGGCTCTTCTTCATCGGATGGCAATATTAACGGGCTCCAGAACTCCTCGCCACATTTCTCACATCTTGTGGCATCACCGGCTACGACCTTGCCACAGCCTGGGCAAACATTGGGTTCAAGCTCGAAGATTTCACCGCAGTGCGGGCATTCAAGTTCATTAGGATCGACCAACTCCCCGCATTTGGGGCATTCATATTCTCCCTCTTTAAATTCTGCCCCACACTCATGGCAAATCAATTCATCAGGTTCAACCTTAACACCACAATTCGGGCACCTGAACTCGCGTTCAATGAATTCGCCTTCATAAATGTCTTCAGGGTATTCTTCGGGTTCTGCTGGGTTTTTTTTACTCTGGTTCCAAAAAACAAAGACCACGATGATAATGATAACAATGACAATAAGTAGTATACCAATCATAACTGGATCCATTTCAATCCTCCGTCTGGGGTCACTTCACGATTGCGAGTATATAAGTCTAACATCATTTATATATTTTGGTAATAATATTCTTACCTATAAAAGTTTCGTTAATTTTATATGTAATGAAATTAAAAATTGCATATCTGGTATGAAAGATCTTGTTATAAATTATTAGGATGTTGAACGTTACAAATCATTGTTAGGATGTTGTACGTATCACTTATTTGTTAAGATGTTGAATATTTCGATTTTTTATCAAGATGTCATGAAGTTAGGTCATTGGTTATAGGTCATTGGTATAGGTTTTCAATTTAGATGGCTAGATACCTATTACCTACCACCTATTACTTATTACCTTAATTTTGCATCCTGGTATCTCAATGACAAATCTAACATCCTGCTATCTCTTCGATACGTTCAACATCCCGAAATCTCTTCGACATTTAGAACATCCTGCCACCCCAGTGATATTTATAACATCCTGTCATCTCAACGATATATACAACAACCTATTAATCCCTCAACTCGTCCAGCCTTACCCCATTATATATACGGATCACTCACCAACTACCTGGACGATCAAATCTCTATTATGGTCTTTATTATCTAACTCAAGGAAAATTATTTGTTGCCAGGTGCCGAGAATTAAGCGTTTGTCTTTAAATGGTACAGAAATGCTCGGGCCAATCATCGACGCACGAATATGTGAATGGCCATTACCGTCATGCCAACGCAATTCATGCTTATAATCCATACCTTTTGGGAATAACCGTTCCAAGGCACTCTTGATATCAGCGACCAAACCTTCTTCATATTCGATGGTTGTGAGCGCGCCAGTTGCTCCGGGGACGAAGACACATGCAATACCATCTTTTAGACCTGATTGCTTGACGATGTTCGAAACATCTTGAGTGATATCTCTGATCTCAATTTCGCCAGAGGTGGAAAACGCAATATTACCTGTATATACAGCCAATCAACCACATCGATAAATTTTTTTTAACACCCTAACAACACTTTAGATAATAAATAATTCGATTGTAGATTAATTGGGTTCCTCTCGAGAATTTGTGGAGTTTCATGAAAAGATATTGCTGAGCAGTGGTAGAGCTTAATTGATGCTGAACAGATACCGTTCAGGGTTGATGCTGAACAGATACCGTTCTGGGTTGATACTGAACAGATGCCGTTCTGGGTTGATGCTGAACAGATACCGAGCGGGGTTGATGCTGAACAGATACCGTTATGGGTTGATGCTGAACAGATACCGTGCTGAGTTTATGCTGAACAGATACCTAGATGGGCTGATGCTGAACAGATACCTGGATGGACTGATGCTGAATAGATGCCGTGCTGGGTTGGTGCTGAACAGATACCGTAATGAATTTATGCTGTGTTGATTCCAAGATTTGTTTTTAAAACTAGGTTTCAATTAATCGACAATGAATCAAGGCATCTGTCAATCGACAATGAATCAAGGCATCTGCCAATCGACAATGAACCAAGGCATCTGCCAATCGACAATGAATCAAGGTATCTGCCAATCGACAATGAACCAAGGCATCTGTCAATCAACAATCGATCAAGGCATCTGTCAATCAATAACTCATCATGGCATCTGTCATTCGCTAATTCATCCAGGTATCTATCAATCAATAACCTATCATGGCATCTATCATTCGCTAATTCATCCAGGTATCTGTCAATCAATAACCCATCACCACCACTAATTATCAACCGATCTTTTACATTTTGAATGTCCAAATAAATTTACCGGTCCTCATTCAAATTCATTATTGCAGAATGTAGAGCGTTGGACAATTGTATAAATTGCTCCAATGATAATTGCTCCGGTCGATAATTATTGTATTCTAACCTGTCTATTATTTCTTTTAACCGGTCCTTTGTTATCTTACCCTTACTTAACCCAAGCTTGAAAAACTGGTTCAATAATGAATTTCTTATCATTTTCCGGCGTTCATTAAATACAACTTTGACAAGTTTAAAGAATAACTGTTCATTTTTAAGAAGTGGCCGCCTCTTCTTCGGGGTCAGTTTTATCAAATCCGAATCGACTTTTGGTACGGGTAAGAAACTTGTTCTGGAGACTTTGCCCAGCAACTCGATGTCATAATGATATGCCGCCATCACCGTTAATCTGGAAACTTGTTTCGTGCCCTGTTTTGCAACAAGCCTTTGTGCAAACTCATGCTGGAACATGAACACTGCTAAATCAAACTGGTGATCTGTCAATTTGAAAATTAGCGGTGATGAGATCTGATACGGTATGTTTGATACGATCTTATTGAACTTGGGAAGTTCAACTTCAAGTACATCGCCGTAGATCACTTCAACATTTCCCGGCAACCTTTCTCGAAGGTACGAGTATAGAGTTTTATCATATTCTACTGCAATGACCTTATCCACGCGCTGTGCAAGCTCTTCAGTTAATACACCAAATCCGGGTCCAACCTCCAACACGGTATCTTTCTTCGTCAGGTCTGCAAAATCAAGCTGCTCGCGGATGATCCTGTCATCAATAAGAAATGTTTGGCCCAGCTTTGAATTTGGATGAAAATTCAACGACCTCATTATTTCTTTTATCTTACTCACATTCATATTAACCCGATATCTCATTAAAGGCAATTGAAACTTATTAACGATTTGAATAGCAAAATTCATTTATAATAAGTTCTTTAGATTCAGAAGTGACCTAATGAAACTTGTAGAATATAATAGATTGCTTAGCCTATTAAACAAAGAATCTGACATAGAAAAATTGGCCGCCAAAACCAAATATAGTAAGGATCTTCTTCTTGTAATATATTCACAAAAAGTAGTGCTGGATGCAACCAAGAAGTATTACAAGGTCAAGCATCTGGCACCGAAGTGCCGTAATAAATGGCTGAAAGGCATGAGTTTTTTGAAAATAGCACGAGAGCTGGAATTTCCACCTGTGCTGACCGCCTTGTTGATCCTGCAAGAAGACGGGATTTCGCGTAAAATGTACCGGAAATACCTGTCCAACTTGGAATTAGTGAAGGATGACCGTCT
This sequence comes from Thermoplasmata archaeon, assembly GCA_020696345.1. Classification (GTDB taxonomy): domain Archaea; phylum Thermoplasmatota; class Penumbrarchaeia; order JAEHCK01; family JAEHCK01; genus JAEHCK01. The sequence goes on from JAEHCK010000060.1 coordinate 10,830, forward strand.
TCGAGTTGAACTTGAGGAGGTGGCGGCTAATGATATCATCTACTCGCCAGAGGGTAATGAGATCCAGGCTGTACGCGGGCGAATGGGTGAAGAAAAGATCAATAAATGGTTGACCGAGCATAATTTCGAGTTCCTGACCGAAAAGGAGCTAACCGATAACTATGAAAAAACGCCCGATTTCTTGTTAAAAAAACCGATCAATGTCCGTGGTTTTGATGTTCATTGGATAGAATCCAAAGCAACATTCGGGAATAATAATGAATTAAAAAAGAACCTGAAAAATCAATTGATCCCATATCGCGAACTTTTTGGCAGTGGTATGGTAATTTACTGGTTCGGATTTCTCACGCCACTACCGATAATTGACGGCATATTAATAGAGTCTGGAAAATTCTTTCAGGAATGGAAAGAGTGATATGTGAGTTTGGAGTTGTTTGATACATTATTGATCTCATGATAATTTAATGTGATGTCGATTACTTGATAATTTGATTGGATGGCGATTTCTTGATCAAACCAACATCAACTCAGCAAATTATCCTCCCATTCTCAACCCAGCATAATTTCTGCTGAAATTAAGCTAAATTCTGAAAATAGTTCACCAACTCTCCAAATGCGACCTCGGTCTGGTCACCCGAATTCATGGCCCGGACCAAGGCAGAACCCTTATCCAGTTCATCTTCGCCCAAGAACACTACATATTTCACCTTGCGGCTACTGGCATATTTAAGATTTTTCGACATGTTCCGGTCTTTCAAGTCCATATCAATGTTAAACCCCTCAATACGAAGTAGATTTGCCAGCTCGATCGCTTTATGTAATCCTGGTGTGGAAAGAGGTATAATAAATATGTCCAACTGTGGTTTTTCAGCAATTAACCCTTCGAGGTTATATGCAAGTGTTACCCTATCAAATCCAATTGCAAACCCGGAACATGCTATATCCTTGATCTGAAAAAGCTCGCCCAAAGAATATTCGCCACCACCACATACCTGTTTCTCCGCCCCAAGCGAGCCCACATCGATCTCGAACACTATGCCCGTGTAATAATCCAACCCGCGAGCAATGCCCAAGTCTATGGTAAATTCAGTTATACCAAAACGCCTGAGTAGTAAAACCACATTTTTAAATCTTTCCAGGTGCTCTTTGATCACGGGAAATTGGTCTAATAACAGTTCATATTTAGTTTCAAATTCCGCAGCATCGAACTTGGTTTGAATTAACTCCAAGAACGCCTCAACAGATCGGGCAGGTATATTCTCGTCTTGCAGCATAGCGGTTAAAGAATCTACATCGCCTTTATCCAGCGCATTTAAAAATCCACCCTGGCGTTCTGTTGGGAAGGCCCAGTCCGCCAATATATTTCTTAAGAACTCCAGGTCACCGAGCCGTAGATCATAGGTCTTTAAACCGACATTAGCCAGACAAGTTACGGCAAATGTAATGAGTTCTGCAATGCCTTCCGGTTTATCTGTTCCGATCAATTCCGCTCCAAACTGCCAGAACTCTCTGAATCGTCCTTTTTGCGGGCGTTCATATCTAAAACAATTGCCCAGGTAAAATATTTTAAGAGGTTTAGGTTGTTTGTACAATTCATTAGCATAAAACCTGATCACCGGTGCGGTAAGTTCAGGTCTCAACACAAGCTCACGGCCGCCTTTATCTGTAAATGTATACAATTGGCCAACGATCTCGGGCCCTGATTTGCGAATAAACAACTCGGCATTTTCGAATGTAGGGGTCGCTATTTCAAAATAACCAAAACGCAAGGCCGTGGTACGCAGATCATTTTCGATGACCTTTCGTGTTATCATCTCTTCTTGTGTGAAATCTCGAGTTCCGCGCGGCCTTTGGATCATGGTTACACACTCCTAAGAAATTCATTTCAGAAGATCTCAAATCTTTTATTGCTTAACGTGCTCGTATGGCCATAAACATCCTTTGCTTCGATCGAATAGGTATATTTTCCTTTGAGAAATTTTTGATCATTATTTCTTAAAATAGTACGGTATTGATCGTTATCAATGTAATCCATTTTCATAGAATAATTTTGTGGACCTTTTATCATAACTTTCACGGAATCTTTATCGATCGCACTATTATCGATAATTTTGACGGTGATGTTGATCTTTATCGGTGATACCAAAATGGGTATATCAGATCCGTCATCCCAGGTTTGCCAAGTGTCATTATCGGGAACCTGGTAAGTGAATTCTAACTTTTCTTCATCGATATATGGCTCGATGAAATCACTGAACGGTGGATTACATAATAAAATAAAAACTGCCAACCATGTCAGTATGTACACCGCGCCTGTACCAACCCAATTTTTCCAATCGAAATCGCTGACGTCTATTTTCAAATATTTGATAATAATAGGCAACCCCATGACGCCAAATACACCCAGTACAATTGGTCCGAGAGCTGCCGGGTATGTGATAGTATATAATTGAAAGGTGATAACAACCATTAAGATGGCCAACAAGAATGCTATCAATGATGTTTTAGCCTTTAGCAGCTCGAGACTGATGAACTGGTGCTCATCAAACTCAGGTAGTTTGAAATCATACTCCTCTTTCTTCTCGACCTTTTGTCGTCGTTTTTTAGCCAATTAAAATCACAAATCCTTAATAATATCTATTATACATATTTCTTTCGACACTAATATTTATTTCTTCTTTTTGTTTTTCTTATCATCTACTTTTTTTCTAGAGCCTCTGACACCACCCATGGCTCTTGACTTGGGTTTGAGTTTCTGAGCGGTAGTGGTAGCGGTAGTAGGTGTGGTAGTGGAAGTAGAAGTAGGTGTAGGTGTAGTGGTGGTAGCTGTAGTGCCACGTAAATTGTGTTTAAGCTCCTCTCTGATATCTCTTTTAATATCCTCCCGAAGAGATTGCTTCAGATCTTTTCGCAACTCGGGTTTAATGTCTTTTCTAAGGTCCTTCTTCAAATCTGCCTTCAATACTCTTTTTAGGTCCATTTTAAGCTCGTTTTGGAGTTCATTTTTGATCTCATCTTTCATTTCTGCTCGGAGGTCGCCTTTAAAAACAGACTCATCAGGACGTTGTGTTGATTTTCCAGCCCGAGAACCGGTTTTTCCATAGGTGACCTCGTAATCATTTATGTTCTGCATCAGCCAATAAGCAAATTCTTTTGTGGCCTGAGGTGATAAGATCACTTGAGTATCATTTAAATATGCTTCTCCATCATCTTCAACTACCTTTTCACTGTAGAAATTTATCCTGAAATCATACGGTGTCCAGGAGCCAATCGCACCTACTGCATATACTGTCCTAAAATCGGGAGAACGTATCAAACTTGTCTTTTTTTTCGGCATTTCTAACACATCCATTATAGATTTATTTAAGCCTCTTTTCCGAATATTGAAACAATTATATTATTCTAACTTATCTGATCATCAAGGGATTAGGGATGTAAACGCTCGGGGACTATTGTCCCATCGCTTGTTGGATGCGAGTTGCAGAATTTAAGCAACTCATCTTAATATCGATAATTTACAATCTTTATGATCCTGAATGGACGTTTATATGATAAATAATGTTGTCTTTGTGTTGGCAAGGAGATTTTTATTTCCAGGTTAGATCGGTCGGGTGGGTTTTGGATCTTGCATTCAAGCCACGGGTCGATATATCCAGTCATCATTGGATCTATTTGCTTCAACTTGCTTGGCGAGTGTTTAATAATGTATTTTTCATACGGCCTGTATTTTATCTGACTTATTGTTCGAAAATTTGCCGATCTAGAGAGCTGTTCATTATCGGGTTCGATCTCAACATTCGAACCTGGTTGTTCTAACTCGGCATCTTGTTTTGGTATGGAAATACCTATTAATAGTTCGCGACCAAAGGCCGAGAGCTCGTAAAATGAGTGGTCTTTAACGCCTTGGCGTTTATCATAGAAATTTGTAATAATATCATAATTAGTTAAGATCTGCAGATGATAGGCAAGTTTTTGTCTTGTAATATTCAATTGCTTCATTAGTCCATTAAAAGACAAGGTATTTCGAGATGTAAGTAACGAAAAGATCCGTTGCCTCAATTTATTTCGCAATGGCTCAGCCGCAGCGAACAGGTTTTTATTTTTATATGGGTCGTCCTGGTTTTGGTAATTCGTGGGTTCATCTCCTTGAAAGGCCGTGTTTAGTCAGTTGTAGTTGACCTAGGTCAGTGATTATTGACTAAATAGAGATGTAGATATTGATATATAAGTTTTGTTATCGAAAAGAAAATCTGTAGGCGGTGTAAAATAATTACGGTTCGATTATGACATATTGGCCCGAATAACTAATTTCTAACGGTTATTCCCGTGTTTCTGTGCGTGACCCAGTTAATATCCGTACAATATCAGAAGAAACAGATAATGATGCTGCTATATTGGCTAACATGCCATCTACCGCAAGGTTTATATAATGTTATTTCTTTCCATATCAAAACGGTGATTTTAGAGGATTTTACAATTAAGTAATAAATCTCCTTTAGATAATCCTATGAAAAAAATAAAAAGATCGAAAAAAATGGAGAGAGCAAAACAAAGATAGTTTTAAGGAGCGATAAGAATGAAAGGAATGAAGAAGATTTTGGTAATATTTTTGGCATTGTTGTTTTTCGGAAGCATGATTCCGACGATCGTCGGATCAGAGTCTAGAGCATTTGATCCCGGTGTTGACTTAAAGAATATTGGTTTAGGTCCCCATCTTCCCGCAGAAACCGGTGAATATTTGAATGATACATATATTGTAACCGTAACTGTTGAAAATATAGGAGAAACAATATTAATAGATCTAAATGTAACCTGTAAAATCACAAATGCCACATCTACAATGCTTGATGACTGGAATACAACGATAACTACATTAGCAATTGGTACTACAGCGGATGTAATTTTTGATTGGGTTTGGGTATATCCAGACGATGATTATACGATAAATGCCACTGTGACTGCTGATGGATTTGGGACAGAAGTAAGTGATTGGGAATTAAAAGGTGTTAGAATTGAGGATGTCACATCCTTTAAACCAATAGATGTTAGTTTGTATAATGACACATGGCTCACCACACAAGCTTATAATGGTGCATATAATAATACCTGGTGGTCTACTCAAGAAAATCCTGCGGAATATAAATTACAAGTAACTATCGCGAATACGGGAAATCAACCTACCGGTCAAATTGTCGTTGAAGCATCCATATATGATGGTAATACAACGGCAGCAAATAAATATTGGACAAATGACACCACAGTTAGTAGTATTGCCCCAGGAAAGCAAGATTTTGCAACATTTACGGGTAATTTTACTACGATGAATGGTAGTGGTAATAAAACAGTAGAGGTTCAGATACCGGGAACGGGAGGTAATGACACATTCCTAATAATGGTAAAAAATATAGCAAACCTAATGGTCTCAATTGTAAACTATGAAAATGGATCATCATATAACGCATTAATTGATGAAATTCAAGTAAGAATTCAAAATAACGGTAATACTAATCTAAGTGATAATACAGCATTTACTGTTGATCTAGATATTTCAAATAAAACAGGAGATATGATAGTTGGTTGGAGTAATAGTACTACTATAACATCAGCGAATATTGATGAGAATGTCACACATCCGGGAGGATATATGGATGTATATTTCACTGTTGGGAATGTAACAGACTTGCCTGGTTGGCATTGGTTCAATGTTACAATCAATCCCACTGGTGAGTTCAATAATAGTGATGCTGATGATAATACTGCTGGAATAAATATAACCCTGGAGAACACAACTGGCAAAACATTAGAGATAACCTCACCAACTGCCGGTAAATACGATGTTGATGATACAGGAGGTTTAGACATAAAGGCAAAAGTAACCAATACCGGCAACTCAGAAGATGAATTCGCATCTGGCTATTGGTTCGAAGTTTCATACAAGAATTTGAATACCGGCGAAGTTATAACAAATATGACAAATGACACCGAATCCCAACCGCTGACTCCTGGGCTGTCCAGAGAGACCGATATAGGAGCATGGTATTCACTATTGAATTACAATGCCGAGTTTGAGATTACAGTTGCATTATCACTTGCTAAAGGAACACCAATTCTGTTGACAGACACTGTATTAGTAACCCTAGCGGGCGGTGAAACCGACGGTGCGATAGCCGGTACGGTTACAGGAATTAGAACCGGTGAAGATGTATTAGTGACCGCATATACAGCCGGTACAACAGATATCTATGATTTCGAAAATATCGTAGATGGTACATATACCGTTGATGGCGATTATGAGTTCTCACTACCAGGTAATGCAAGCGGTATTCCGTACGATATATATATTGTAGAGTTGTTCAACTACTATTATGATTTAGAGTCCGAGGAAGATGTCCTGGTCCAAAGCGGCCGTGAGACCCCGGATGTGGACTTCGCCTTGAACGCATTAGACACAGGCAGGATCAACGGTTCAGTTGAACTCACCGGCGCACCCGGTTACCCCGATGTACCAGCTGCAGATGAATTTGATGACTGGGACCTAGTGGATGTGAATGTAGTGGGTCCAACACCAAACCGCATGACTTACGATAATCCAAACGAAACCGGTTGGTTTGACTTCGATGTATTGGTCGGTCTGCTCAATGTATCGGTTGAAGGTTGGGATTTCACTGGTAATTATGACGATAATGTCACGGTTACCAAAGATAACAGCACCACCGTTGAAGGCCTAATAATCGTGGAAGACTGGGCTGTTTCATTAACACCTATCCACGGCGCCGAGGATGTAGCGCTCAACGGAACGATCGTGGCAATCTTCGACGATCCACTCAACACTTCAACAGTAAACAACAATACTTTCAAGTTATTGGGCCCGGATTTCAAACAGATCGAGACCAACGCCACATCCTACAAGTTCTCGAACATGAACAAGACCGTGACACTAACGCCGTCGGGTGACGCTACCGAAGGTACGATGTACTATATTCTCATGGATTCCATGGATATCGAGGACCCGGATGGCTGGTCAATAATACACCGCGATTGGAACTCATCGTTCACCACCAAGATAGGCAAGGGCACGGTCAATGGTACTGTAACCGATGCCGATGGAGCACTTGAAGGTGTAACGGTTGGAATCGGTGAAGTCTCTGTTTTAACCGATGTTAACGGCACTTACGAGCTTAGTGTTGAGGCAGGAGAAGACCTGACAATAACCGCTTCAAAAGCTAACTATGAGGATACTACGGCATTGGTTACAGTTGTAGCCGGTGGAGGTTATACAGTTGACCTGATAATGGTAGAGAAGGAACCTCCATTTAGTTTTACACCCACAGATGGTGAAGTAAATGTAACTGTAGATGCCAACATTGAATTGACCTTCGATCAAGCGATGAACGAAACATCCATTAACAATGATACATTCACTCTGACCTCGCCGGGTACGCGCGCACTGGTTCCGGGTGCGATCACAGCTTCAGCTGATAATAAGACATTCACCCTCAACCCAGTTGATGATCTACTGGATGGTACCGTATATACCTGGAAGCTGATGAAGACAATTAGTTTGTTCAACTCCTCTGCGCCCTGGTACCATGAAGATCTGGAATATACCTTCACGACGGTAGGTGTTGATATACCAGAGATCAAGGTAACAAGCACCGACCCGGCGGAAGGTGATACAGACGTAGAATATGATGCGGATGTGAGCATTACTTTCGATACGGCAATTAACCAGAGTTCGTTCGAGGAAGCGTTCTCGATCAGCCCAACGGTCGCCGGAAATACGGCGATAAATTGGTCCGGTAATACGGTGACCTGGTCGCATGTTACGGAGTTTGCAGTAGAAACACCATATACAGTGACCATCGACAGTACCAAACTATTACCCGACGATGCCGGCCTAAAGAGATTAAAGGACGACTTTGTGTTGACATTCACAACCAAACCAGATATACCAACTAACTATACCATAACAATAGACGACGATAACCTAGTTAATGGTGCAAAAGGAAAGATTACGATCGGAACTAAAACTTTTGAAGGGACGGTAGTGAACGGTGTATTAACCATTATAGTACCTATAGCTGATTGGATACCTGGAAATTATACGATCACAATGAGCAAAGACGACTACGACGATGTGAAAATAGATGTAACTCTAAATGCCGATGGTACAAGCAGCAATGGTACAGTAAAAAAGATGGCGGAGGAAGATGAAGATCCACCATTCAACTGGCTGGTGATCGTTGCGATAATCATTGTTGTGATAATCATCATCATTCTGTTGGCCTTTGCGATGAAACCCAAGAAAGAAGCTGAAGAAGAGCTCGAAGAAGAGGAAGAAGAAGAAGAAGGCGAGGAAGAAGAGTTCGAGTGTCCTGAATGCGGCGCGGTGGTCTCTGGCGGCGAAACGACCTGTCCGGAGTGCGGTGCAGAGTTCGATGAGGAAGAGTTCGAGTGCCCTGAGTGCGGCGCCACCATCGAGGGCGGTAGCACTGTCTGTCCGGAGTGCGGCGCAGAGTTCGAGGAAGAGGAAGAAGAAGGCGAGGAAGAAGAAGGCGAGAAAGAAGAAGGCGAGGAAGAAGAATTCGAGGTAGAAGAAGATAAAGAAGCCGGCGAAGAAGACGAAGAACTCGAAGAGGACGAAGACGAAGAACTCGAAGAGGATGAAGACGAAGAGCTCGAAGAGGATGAAGACGAAGAACTCGAGGAAGAGGACGAAGACGAGGAGCTCGAAGAAGAAGAACTCGAAGAGGAAGAAGAAGAAGTGCTTGAAGAAGAAGCAGAGGAAGAAGCAGAGGAAGAAGGCGAAGAAAAGAAAGAAGAAGACGAAAAATAGATCATCACCACCTCTTTAGAACACCAAACCCCGAAAGAGAGAGAACAACTCCCTAAATTGGGTATAGAAAAATGAGAGAAAGCAAACCTTTCTCTCATTCTTTTTTTCTTTAACCCAAGACCAAAGTCTTGGGTCTTTTGATCAACTATTGCTACAGACACATGAATAACCAGTTATTACTAGATTATTTTAAAACTCTAAAATTTGGATTTAGGATATATTCTCTATCCATAATCCAATAACTATACGAAAAATTGGAGAAGAGGCAATTTTTATACTTCGGAATACAGATCCTCACTCTCTTCGTCGGTCAATTCCAATCCATTCATCCTTAAGAATGTTTCTATGGTGCGCCAGTCATCGTCATCGCCAACGAAATCCGTTACCATTACTTTTTTATCATCCTTTTGCTTGAGTTTGAACACGCCCGAGATCTTGAAACCTTGAAAGATTACAAAGCATGAACCAAAGCCGAAGCGTTTGCGTATCATTGGCGCCAAATATGCAGTAAATTGGTCCTGGGGTGAGACCACAAAACGTTCGGTAAATTCAAGATCCGGTTCCGAGCTCAACAACTCTTCAAAACTATCTTTATTTACCCAATATAGTGTATCATCATCCTCTATGAAGTATCCCTTGACAAGCACGCCTTCGCTCTCCAACTCTCGCAGCAGGCCTCTGAGTTCCTTCATACTATATTCATGTCTGGTGAACACTGCAAGATTTTCGGCACTAAATATGCCAAAATTACGAATTATTCGTTTTAATAGATATTTACGTGCATATTGTTTTGTCAAATTCCGGTACTTTTTCACTTTGGTATACTTGTTCATCGAGTCCCGTATAATAAATAAACCCTCGTACAGCCGTTTCCTAGCAGAGTTGAACTGTTCGGGGGTCAGACTAATCCGGGCAAATAGGTTTTTCACGGAGATCGAGTACTCATCAGGCATATTCTCGAGAATGTATTGCATATTAAGATCCAATTGACGTCCCTTGGCTATTTTATAGATACGGAGATCCTTATCAGTGCAATAAGAATAATAATCCGGGATAACCGGCCCGGCTGATAGATCCAGAATTTTCCGCAACTCTTTAACATCGTGGAATTTCCCCTCAAGCCGAAGGCGCAACTCGAAGCTCGACCGGATCTGACCAAGTGTCTTAAAAGCCGCTAACGGGTTTGTGAATTTATACCCGGGTAAAATATGTTGGTTCTGCAGCATTAATTTCATGATATTTTCGAGATCAAACACGTTCGTCTCCAATTTACCCTTGACATAGAAATCCTGAACTTTTTTATACCCCGCCCTGGCCAGCACGGCCGCGACATCATCGGGTAGTGCATCAGCGTTAAACCCGAATATTTTACGGATCCGGATCACGTCCAGACCATGCATATTATAGTATCCCATTAATTTATCCAATTCTGCCAGTGTCAATTCCAGCAAGTGCAATTTATTTTGAAGAAATTTGATAGCATCGGTTATCAACTCGGGATCAAACTCGATCTCGCGCATTTCAATACAGCTAGCCAGGCGCCATAAACTAACTGACCCGATCAACTTGCCAAAATAGACCACCGGCGTCAGCCAGCCATCGCCAAACTTAATTCTAAACAGTGTCAGTAGCCTAACACTATAACTATCAAAGAGCGACAGGAGTATCACCCTATCACTATAGATCCCGGTCGACAACTTCTCGCTATAACTATAACGCTTCAACCGGTTCAATTCACTACACGGCAAATATGTTTCGATACTGTTTTCGTTCTGGGTGTGAAATTTCACGATCTCGCCGCACTCGATCAACGAACCCAAGCACTGCTCGATGAGTTCTTTGGAAAAACCAGTATAGTTCCTGATATCGTACAATGTCATTGGCGAATGACCCTTTAATAATCTTGAAATTATTTTCTGCTCGCAGTTTTCGATCCTCTCTTGGAGATCATAAAACACGTAGCGATTGGCTGTACTGGCCTGAGAATCATAAGTGGGCGGCTCACGGAGAATGAACAGGTTATGCTCGAGTTTATCAATGATCTCTTTCAGGTCCATTTCTCGCGCATCCAGCATCTTACTCAACTCAAGACGTGAAATGCCGCGGTTTTTCTTTATCAGGTTCAACACGGTGAGTTCCAGATTGGTCAAGTGGGCTGTGCGGTACGCAGATACATATACTGGTACCTCGACCATAGGAATATAACATACACGCCCGTTCAAAAACCTTCCATATACTATCCCGTCAGTATGCGAATTTAATGAATCATTCCATTTATCCATGCTGAATTTTCTGGTTCGGATAAACACTTCACGCGGGTCAAAAGCTATTCCAAACTTATCAAAATACGCTTTAATATCCCTCACCGGTTCGAACATCTTGTTGACCAGATACTCTTGCACTTGCCGCTCATTGAATATTTTGATCTTTTTGCGTTCGGCTTCGTGCATCTGCTCCAAGATCGATAGGTCTTCATTTAAAATATACTGGGGCACATCTTTACCCGGGATATATCCGCCCGAGCTAATATCACCCGCCTTAACCAAGGCGGCTAAATGGCTGGACACCTCCTCCTCTTTCAATCCCAGATCATAACAGATCGCGGTAACTGGCGCCGGAGCGTAATATTTAAGATATTGTTTTAATTTCGAATGGGGATCTTCTTTTTTGCTCACCTGCGGGAATTTATCTTTGAAATGTTTGTTCACCATGTCCAACTGAAATTTCGGTTTGGTCAGGTCCAGCCTTATAAGCACCCTGCCCAAAACTTGTTGATGCAGTTCACGCAGCAATGCACTCCGGTCTTCCATGAGTATGATATCCGAGACGCCGGTCAGTATCACATTATGTGCGAACGGTGATGGTATCTTGGAATAGTTGGAATAATTGACCGCTATCTCACCATTATTTATTTTCTTTAATATATCTTGTGCATGTTCTATATCCATCATGCTATGCAAGATCTCGTTATACGCTTCGTTGATGACCGGAAATGAATCCTGCTCTTGCAGCATGTCCAACATATACTGCGAGCGTTTCATTTGTTTACGCACTGAGATGTCCCTGCCCTTGTAGTTTCGCAAGATCATGAAACTGCGTACCGCACAGTGCCGGAACCGTTGCTTGAACAGCTCGGTATTGCGCAGTGCAGCTTTCAAGTTCTGCTGTAGTGTGTCCTTGGTTACTATCCGTTCAATACCGGATAACGCAACATCCTTTCGAAAGGTGAGCATGAAATTATTATCTGTAAGCGAAACCCTAACAGTACATCTCAGTTTTTTAGACAACGTGTAAGCATACGCCCTGGCCAAGGCATCGTTCACACGACGGCCGTAGCAATAATGGAAGATAACATTCTTGAACCCGCGCCCATCGATATACCCCTCGATCAACACACTTTTGTCAGTGGGTAGATATTTGATAACACTTTGTTGTTCAATAAAATAATTCAATATACTTCTAGCTGAACCGGAATCCAGGTGATACTCATCTCTCAGCCACTGCTCAAGAGCTTCGAGTTTACTCTCTTTATAAATAACTTTACTATTGCCTGGTCCGGGTTTGTTGGTTTCAGAGTCTGCGTTCTCATGTATAAGGCCGGTATGCTCCAGTCGTTGACCCAGCATGCCGCGGAACCTACCCACCTCACACGACAGGTCAAACGAGCGCGCCAGCATCTCACCTGTCCATGATGGGATTGTCGGTTTTCTGCCGTGAGCATTACCCACATAAACCTTCATCCCACTGGCCTGAATAAATTCATATGTTTTTCCGCCGAGAACAAACACATCTTTTTTCGTCAGGTGCTCGACGAACCTCTCTGACAGCACACCCACGGTAGAACCCGTGCTCAGGACAACAACTCGATAACTAGCCTCCTGTGGTATAGTTCCAATATTAAGGTTGTATATCGACCGTACACCGCCCCTAATGCCGAATACATGATCTTCGGGATAATACCGAACCTTACCGTAAACACCTCTATTATTCATTGTATGTTTACCGCTAATATAATTTAATACATTATTAAATGCCTTTTTAGGTAGTTTATGATAGCAATAGGTCTGTTTGACCAGAGAATATGCCTCATCAGTATGCCAGCCCTTCTCCAAGCTCATACCTATCAGTGCCTGGGCCAACACATCAAGGCTGTTTTTCAAAATAGTGATCCGATCGATATTACCGTCAATCGCGTTCTTAACCAGTACTGCACACTCCACCAGGTCGTCACGGTCAAAGATTATGATACGCCCTTTCGAGATCTCATGCAGGGCATGCCCTGCACGACCAATACGCTGCAGACCCTTTGCAATGGATTTTGGCGAGCCGATTTGGCAGACCAGATCGATATATCCAATATCTATCCCCAGCTCCAAAGATGTTGAGCATATGGTAGCATCGAGCTCACCATTTTTCAATTGTTCTTCCACCTCAAACCTGGTTTCTTTACTGAGTGACCCGTGATGTGCCGCAACATTCGTAACCCCTTTCTCGTGTAGTTTATAGGCCATGGTTTCCGCACCGCGGCGTGTATTGGTAAAGACCAGTGTAGACCTGTGGGATTCTATTTGTTTTTGAAGTATGTCGTACATTTTTTCTTTCACGATCTCATATGGCGTCGAGTTCATATCCAGGACAGGACAGATCACCTTCAAGTCCAGTTTCTTTCCCGCGATGACCTCTACAATGTTCATCTCACGCAGTTGGTGGTCTTTGGTATATCCGCTTAGAAATTTAGCGATCTCGCGTATGGGCGCCTGTGTTGCCGAGAGTCCTATTCTAATAAACTCCCGCCCCGAACCCTCTTCAAAGATCTGGTACTGGAGACGTTCAAGATTGAGTGATAGCTGTACACCGCGTTTAGAATTGCAGATATCGTGTATCTCATCCACGATCACGAAACCGGTGTTCAATAATTTATACCTGAATACTTTCGTAGATAACATTAGCGACAATGATTCAGGGGTGGTGATCAATATGTGTGGCGGTTTCTTCGCCATTTTCACCCGCTCTGCCGTGCTCGTATCACCTGAACGCACGTTCACCCGTATTTCTGGTAATGTAATACCATATTGCCGTGCCAATGCACATATTTGTTTTAAGGGCTCGTTCAGGTTGCGCTCGATATCATTAGCCAGTGCTTTTAGCGGTGATATGTAGATACAATATACCTTGTTCTCCAGTTTAGCGTGTTTTCCCAGATCGAACAGCTCATTAAGTATCATCAAAAATGCACTGAGAGTTTTTCCCGACCCGGTGGGTGAGGCAACCAGTACATTTTTACCTTTACGGATCAATGGGATCGCATGCGCTTGTGCAGGGGTTAGATCTGCGAAATTGTTATTGAACCACTCCGCAATTATGGGGTCCAAGAACCCCAGGACATACTTTTTCGTATGCTTCTTCTTTACCTTTTTTATCATAATTTACTTCCATTTAACATGTTTAACCTGGGATATATTTAAAAGACAATCTTTATATAGATATGAATATAAGAAGATTAGGGGTAAAAATACCTAAATGGTTGAAAGATAAATCCAAATATTACAAATATATTTAGGGGTTAGGGGTTACAATTCAGGGATCACAATTTAGGTTTTATTTTTTATTTCTTTTAATTCAACATTATCCCACTAATGTCCTGACCCTAAAGTTGTGACCCCTGACCCCTAATATTGCCCAAATTCGGAGAAGAACCATAAGTATTAATTTATAGTATTTGAAACAATCACCCAACCGTGGAGATATCACTTGAAGATCGCACCAGAATGTATACCATGTCTACTAAATCGGTTACTTTTCGAAACCGACATTGTTGACCATGCCCGCGCCCATCAGGTCATGAAAGAGGCCTGTGCCATTTTTAACTCGCAGCTGTCACCAGATATAAATTCTGCCGAGTTGGCAACAACACTTCATAAAAGAACTTATGAGATACTCGGGAACAACGACCCATATAAAAAACTAAAGGCCTTGGCGATGAGTATGGGCATCCAATTAGAGGCAAAAGCAAATGCCTTAATTGAGCAAAGTTCAGATAAATTACGAACTGCCATACTATGTTCAATTGTTGGTAATGTATTGGATTTTGGAATCGAAGGTGCACTGAACGATCCGGGTGAATTCAGCACCTGTTTTGATGCGATCTATGATGAGGGCTTGGGTCATGATGATGTTGATAAATTTAAACAGTACCTCAACGAAGAGGCCGTCATATTATTATTCACCGATAATTGTGGCGAGATAGTATTTGACAAGTTACTGTGCAAAGAATTGAAGAAGTTCGGGACCAGGATAATTTTGATCGTGAAAGGTGAACCGATCCTCAGCGACGCTACATTGGCGGATGCAAACCAGATCGAAATGTCCGAGGTGGTGGATGAGATAATTACAACACCCGATTATGCGGTTGGTGTAAATGTGAAGAATTTGGGTCCAGAGCTGGAAAGACATCTGGAAGATGCCGATCTGATAATCTGTAAGGGGATGGCAAATTTTGAAGCGCTAAGTGAAACGAATTATAAACCTATTGCATATATACTCCGGACCAAATGCAGTCCCGTGGCAAATGCTCTTGGTCTGCCGAAGAATATAAATGCTGTGAAGTTAATTGAATAATTGGTAAAATATTTATATCCATGTTAGATTAGAGGTATAATTGAGTGAATATCGAGCAATAGATAAGTGACCAATATGTCCTCGAAGAATGAAAAAAAAATAAGTAAGCCACTTTTAAAAGATGAACTTAAGAAATTGTCCAATCTAGTGGACAACCTGGATTCGCTGGGCATCGAAGTAGGTTCAAGTAAAAATATCCTGGAAGATATTGCAAATGCATTAGCCGACGACAACTTGGAGACTGCAAACGAACTGCTGAACAATGCAAAAAATGAAACCAAATCGATCAAAGAGCAATATTTCTTTCAGGCCTCCTCGATACTATTTTCATCATTAAAGCGCACTATAATGAATTTGGCGGATTCAGACCCGGAAAAGGCATCCATAAGTGAAGTATATCGCAGTGCTAAAGGCCTGTTCGACCAAGGCCATTATGAAGAAGCGTTGAAACAGATCAAACAAGCTGAGGAAATCGCCATGGGCCTTAATACAGAAGAGGGCGATGGAGGTAAATTAAAAAACTTGTTCTTCAACAATCTGGACCTGGAGACCGAGGAGGAGTCAGAGGGTGACCGGAGCCAGGCACAGATGGAGCGGGTATCTTTAATTCTTATCCGGGTTGAAAAACTAATTGAGGAGGCTAAAGAAGCGGGCTATGTGGTCAATAATATCTTGAAATTATATTCGTTAGCTGAGGATGCTTTTGATAATCAAGATTACATTAAAGCCGAAGAATACGGAATAGACTGCGAAGATATGTTGAATGATTCTCTGGCCCCCCTGCATGCTGCCACGGAAAAAAGTAAGGACATAACTATAACAACAACTGCAACAACAACTGCAACAACAACTACAACTACAGGCTCCGAGTCATCAAAGTCGGCGCAGAAAGAGATTGACAAGTATAGAGAGGATCTGCCCACCAGTATTGGTTTATACCCAGTTAAAAAATACTCGGATATGGCGCCTATGGGGCTTGTGGGTGACACCAAGGAGGACACTGCCGACGAAGGGGGGTCTGAGGACCCGAGTGTCAACGACCTTGAAAACACCGACAATAATAAGGAATCCGAGATCGAGAATGAAGCAACGCAACAGCTCATATTGTTCGACAAAAGGATCAATACTGCCAAAGACATGGATCTTAATGTACCAATGGCCGAGAGATTATTCTCCATCGCCGAAGGTTATTTTGATCGTAGCGAGTTTGGATCTGTCAAGGAATATGTGGATAAGGGTTTGAAAAGCCTGGATGTGGCCCTGGCACAAAACCAAAAGGTAAAAAACTCAGATGGGGAGATAAACAGCAGCGACCTGGAAGCCGGTACGGTTGAACCTGATGGCTCGGGGATCGGTGAATCACCCTTGCCAGAACCTGAGATCGATCCTAAGCTTGAACTTAAGAAAAAAAAGAAATTAAGATCAAGACTGAAAAAGATCGAAGTCGAGATAAACAAGCTCGAAGATATGGGAATATCGGTTGGAAATGCGAACAAGTTGTTACTACATTCGTTTGAAGAACTGGATAGAAATGATCTGGACGCGGCGAAGAAGTTTAAAAATCGGGCAAAGAGAAAAATCAAAAAGACCAAAGACGAGTTCTTCAAACAAAAAGCTCTTGAAATGATCAAAGCAGCATGGACCCAGATGGGCAGCATGGAATTGGATAGTACGATCAGGGATCAGGCAAATGCCTTGTTGGATGAAGCGCGTAACCAGGTTAAGCAAGAAGAATTCAAAAAAGCGGCAGAATTTGCAATAAGATCGGTACAGCTTATTCAAGAGCATTTGTGATAATACTATCAAATGGCCGAAGTTATTTTTTTTCAAATAAGTAACAACTCAACGGGAATGTGATTTATTATTGCTGAGCATGGGAATGGGGAATGTGATTTATTACTACTGGGTATGAGAATGGAAATGAGTATTTAATTTCCAATTTGTTAGTTGTCAGTTATCAGGGGTTTAGAATTCGTGTGCCACGAAGCTGCACAAGAGATGAGGGTAGGTCCCTCGGAGCTGGCTTACAGGAGCAGGCTTCAAATCACCTCAAGCTGCATAGGTAAAGAGCCTATGTGGTGAGCGTTGAGGAAAAGGCATGGCAAA
>JAEHCK010000160.1 GCA_020696345.1 Thermoplasmata archaeon
CGTATAATAAGAAAAAATTTAACGAAATGGTTGATCATGGTGCCAGTCAAGAGGTTAAACAATTTTGGGGTGACATAGAATTCAGTCTATAAGGAAAATCAAATGATGGATATTTTAGCAGCAATTGAATACAAAAAAGGTCATTACAGTATCACAGCATTGAAGTTTGATAAGGTAGTATGGGCCGGCGTTACTCTTTTAGATTGGGACCTTGCTGAATATTCTGACCTGTTCTATCTCTGGAACAGAGATGATTTGTCAGATTTCACGGACTTCAAATTAGACCTTTTAAGTTTCAAGTTTCCTGATTGGAACCCTTGCTGTAGACGTTACGGTTGGGCAGCGAAACAGGAGGTCACGTTATGGGCGAGTGCTTCCCGAATATGGTTCTATACGGGACATTATGATTTTTCTACCATCGATGATTGGAAAGAGGCGAATAAATGATGAAACCAAAAATTGAACCACAAGATTATAGATATTGGGTATATGAACTGGGTTGTTTAAAAGATTGTTTTACACGGCCTGCATCGATCAGTGAGGTACAGGAACAACTGGATGAAATCAGGGGTTACATCTGGTATGCTGTCGGTGAAGACTTCTGGAATCAACCATAAAGAAAGGATTAACATGAAACTATTCGTTGTTGCACGAACTGCGAGTGATGTATTTTCAGTCCATATTGTGACAGGTAAAGCCGAATTGGTTGAAAATATTGACGGCGGCGCATTGGACGTTTGCATGATTGATACCATTGACAATGTTGAAGGTATCGGCATAATTGCAAACAAAGATGACTGGGGCAAATTCTACAAACTATATAAGATGAAATCGATGACTGATTTCATGACTATTGAAGGTTATGAAATTATTGAAGATTTTGCGTTCTCTCAGGATTCATATGAGGAACTACAAAAACAAATCGGTGGACATCAATTCTGGATTCACTATTACAGGAGTAATATGACATGGAATTAATAGTCGTTATAAAAATGAAAAGATCAGGTGCACTGAAACAATCAGAGTTCTGGAAAGGCGTTGTCACCTGTGAAGCGTCATTTAAGAAACAAAAGATTAAGAAATTCAAACACCTACGTTGGGTTCCTAAAAAGAAAATTTCATGTCGGGAAGATATAGCCAGGATCCTCGGTAGTTCAACTGATCTTAGTCTCTACGTGGCAGTCGATGAATACACTGCAATGTACGGGTTCGATGTTCGGCCGTTTGCTCTTATCAAACTAAAGAAAGGTCTTAATGCTGCCGGTTTATGGGTAGATATTGCAACAAGTCAGTTCGGTGAATAAAAGACTTGCCTTTCTAAATCCCATCTGTCATAATGGTCTTGTAACATAAAAAAAGAAAAGGAGACCACTTATGAAAGTCCTAATTACCGCAGACCATCCAATTTTCAAACGTATTGATAAAATCGTTGATGACTTTGATGCCCGGGAGACTGTGGCAGAATTGATGCATCTCAATTATGATAACATCGAATGTAACCCCTATGTTCCTGTGGTCAATGAATTATGGTGTGGTAATACCTTAGAACATAACAATCGTATCGACCTGTATGGTGCCTGTAAAGGTTGTTTAAGTGCGCAGGATGACAAAAACACCAAATAATAACCTCGGATTCACGTTGGCTGGATTGATATCAATCCTGTCGATCCTGGGTGTTCCTATAGGTAAAGGAGAATAGAGAATGAATAAGAAACATGCTCTTCAAAAAATTGATGAATATTTCGATCAAGCAGATACGATTGCTCTGGACCTTATCGTAAGTGAAGCTCGAGCAATTATGGTTGCTGACCCTGATTTAGATGAATTCATCATGGGAATGGGTACATGTAACTTTTCAACCACGAATAGAGAAAAAGGTTATTGGTTTTCAAATGAATCGACCCACGGTATCGTGGATGAAGATGATGATGACGGTTCCGGAACCATCGATAAATTCTTTGAAATGGTTGAAGAATTAAACGGAAGATTTCAGTCGAAAGGTTGTCCTATGAGATTCACGGCAACCGGAAATATAGTCAGAAATTGGTAAAATAACGCTTGACTTTCATGCCTACTATGTTATAATGGTATTATAAGATAAAAAATAACATAAAGGAGATTGAATGAAACTAACTTACAGCAACGAAAACATTACAGACTTTAAAAACAAAGTTCATACTGGTTACTTTGTAATGAATTGTAAGTTCGCCGATAAAGACACTGTGAAGAAAGCCGGTTTCTGGTGGAACCCGGGCAAAAAATGTTGGTGGACACCGTTTGAAAAGGTTGCCGCCAATTTCGCTGATGTCGCTGATGTCTCCATTAAAGATAAGATGATGACGATCAAAAATGACGGTCATGCTACTGTCGATGTCAAACGTAACAAAATCGAAGCGTCTAAAGCAACTAACGCTGATGTCGATATTCCTATACCTGATGGTTTGAAATACCTACCGTTTCAGAAAGCTGGTATCGCTTACGCCCGTGATCATCGTAACGTTCTGATCGCTGATGAAATGGGCTTGGGTAAAACCATTCAAGCACTCGGTATCATGAACGACAACCCCGAAATCAAAAAAGTTCTGTGTGTTGTGCCTGCCTCGTTGAAATTGAACTGGAAACGTGAGGCAACTAAATGGTTGGTTAATGACTTCAACATCTCGATCATTCGTTCAAAAGATGGTTGGTTTGACAGTATAGAAACGACTGTCTCAGCAACACATTCTCTGGTCATTATAAACTACGACATTCTGAAAAAATTTCATAAAGAGATTCACAACACTGAGTGGGACCTTTTAATTTGTGATGAATCTCATTATCTGAAAAACAATAAATCACAACGCACCAAAGAAATCGTTGGTTGGTTTGATAAAGACATTCGCCGGGACGTTGAATACCTGACCGCAGGTCGTAAACTCTTTCTGACCGGCACCCCGATTGTCAACCGGCCGATTGAATTGTGGACGTTGGTTCACTTTCTGGCACCGAAAACTTTCTTCTGTCTTTTCAACAAATACAACTCTGGTTTTGCTCAGAAATTCTGTGCTCCGGTCAACAATGGTTACGGTTGGGACCTGAAAGGTGCCTCTAACCTTGACAAACTTCAAGAGTTGCTTCGTACATCGATCATGGTTCGCCGGTTGAAAAAAGACGTTCTGAAAGAATTACCGCCCAAATTTCGTCAGGTCATTGAAGTCCCGGCTGACGGTTGTACCGCGGTTGTGAAACGTGAACAAAAAGTTCTGGCGGAAAATGCCAAGGTTATCGACTACCTGAAAACTCAGGTTGAACTGGCAAAAGCCTCTGATAACCCCGAAGATTACAAAAACGCAGTCGCTGCCCTTAAAGAGGGTGTGACTGTTGCATTCTCTGATATGTCTCAGGTTCGTCATGAAACCGCTCTGGCGAAAGTCCCTGTGGTTGTTGAACATCTTAAAGGTATCATTGAAGATGACGAACAAAAGGTCATTTGTTTCGCTCACCATCGTGACGTAATTGAAAAGATTGAATCTGCTTTTGGTGACAAATGTGTCAAACTGTACGGCGGTATGTCAGATGAAAAGAAACAAGATGCTGTTGACCGTTTTCAAGCCGATGATAATGTAAAACTTTTCATTGGTCAAATTCAAACTGCCGGTGTTGGTATCACCTTGACCGCGGCGAACAAAGTGGTCTTCGCAGAACTTGACTGGGTTCCCGGTAACATGACCCAGGCTGAGGATCGTGCTCATAGAATCGGTCAGTTCATGAACGTTCTGGTTCAGCACATTGTGCTTGAAGGTTCGATGGACGTTGAAATGGCGCACAAACTGGTCGCCAAACAAGAGGTTATTGACAATGCTCTTGATAAAGATCATGGTTCGGCTGACGAACTTGTGATCACCCCGGGTGACGAAAGTGGTACTTCCAACTACGGACGTGACCGGATTGGTAAGATCGGAGAAGATATGACCGTTGACCAGCGTAAAGCGGTCCACAGCGCACTGAGAACGGTTGCCGGTCTGTGTGACGGTGCTCGGGACGAGGATGGTGTAGGTTTCAACAAAATTGATACTCGTGTCGGTAAATCCCTGGCTAACCTTTATGAACTGTCACCCCGTCAGGCTGCTCTCGGTAAGATCATTACTCTGAAATATCATCGTCAACTTTCCAACGAATTGATTGCCAGAATCAAAAGCGATCTGTTATAATAAGAATGAAAGGATAAAAATGACTGATAAAGAATTCGAAAACCTACAAATAGAAATCGAAAATCACATGGTTGAATTGAGTAAACTCCAGACCGAACATATAAAACAAACAGGTCGGCAGTTTATTTTAGGTCAACCCATAGTTCACAAAGATTCACATCTTTGGGGTCTCGAAGAGCAGAGGAAACCTGAGAACCCGTGGACTAAGATAAACCCTTCTACAATTTAAGTTGAAAGGATAACATGTCAAATTTATGGATATATACACCTGATGGTTTTTATAGCGCACGTCAGGACGATTGGTGTAAGGAAGATGAAGTCATGATTCGGAGTCGTGTCTATGTTGACCTGATCAACCTGGCTGACGCCCTCGGAATCGAAAGTCCTACTATCACCCGTCTTGATAAAGGTGATTACCTGTATCGTATGATAATTAAGATCGATCAGTGGACGGTCTATTGTGCCCATGCCGCCATGAACTTTGATGACGATGGTGGAATCAAAGATTATAAAGACATGGACCGATACATGGCATACTGTCAGGTCTGGGAAATCATGCAATGGTTACAGTCTGTCAAAGATGCCGAACTGTATGGTGATAAAGAAAAAGCAGAGGAATTACGGGATCAATTCGGTAAAGATTACGGTTACTGGACGACACCTGATGAACCATCTGCAGAGACCCTGTTGACCGCCGAAGGACTGTTGAATTGGAGAAAAGATAAAAGACTACGTAAACGCCTGGCGAAAACAATGGCAGCAGCCAGACGTAGAGACGATAGGAGATAACAAATGTTTGCAAATGCTCAAGTGACAAATGAATCAAATTTTGATGTCAACCGTGTCGGCTGTTCAGACCTACGACATGTAGCTGATATGCCGAATAAAACGTTTCGAATGTATTGTAACATATTATCGGACTATAATTGTAAAAACAATGATTGTTACTTTCAGAATTGTCCAAAGGTACAAGGTACAATCGATCCTGATAAACCGAAAATGTTCTAAGATTTCTCTTAAACAACGGGCGAATTCCGGGAAACCCTCGGGAATTTGGTGTGGGCAAAGTCCCAGATCACCAAATATGTCATCGACAGCGGCCGTGAAATTAAGAGATTAGGTAAGGTGAGCAAAAATGATTCCGGTGCAAAGGGCGGATTTCATTACCTGCAGACGGCTTGATCAACCGATACACCTTAATAACTTGCCAAGGAAGTAGCTCAGTCTGGTAGAGCGCCGCCAATGAGGCGGAGGTCGCCGGTTCAATTCCGGTCTTCCTTAACACAGTATCGAGGTTGTAGTGTAACGGAAACATGCCCGCTTAAACGGGAGTTGCCGGTTCGACTCCAGGCCAACCTCAAATTTCTTTCTCATCACGTTTACAATCCCTCAGTTTTCCTGTATAATAATACCATGAATGAAGATATGATATTCGCCGATGTTAGTTTTCAACTCAATGAACGAAAAGATAAGAAGTGGGATTTGTATATTCGAAACTCGCTCGGCAAACAAATAACGGTACTTGGTCCCCTGAGTTGGGATGATGTAGTTCGAGAATGTAACAGGTGTCAGAGAATACGATTTGATTTTCTCGAAAATTTGAAGAAAAGGAAATAAATAATGATTAATGTAGATTTTGAGTCCGAAGTGAAACATACGTTTACGTTTGATGCAGATCAGCTTAAGGACATTCTGATAGAAGCACTTAGGATCACCGGAGTTGATATTCCTGATTGTCCTGATATCGAAGTTGATGAGTCACCTGATTTCGAGGTTAAAATGAGTTTTACGCAAGATGACCTTGAATCATATCAGATAGATAAAGCCGAGGCAGCTGCCGAACCGGAAGATTGGTCAACTGACGACGCGCCAGAGGTAGACGGAACATGTAAAGGTTGTCCTGCCGAGGAGAAATAATCTTAATTGTATATGAAGATTGCGATTATCGGAGAACAATGTTCCGGTAAAACAACGGCAGCAGAATTTATAGCTGAACTATTTCAGGTTCATTACATTCATAAATTCGCTGACCCTATATATTGTTCATTAAGTTGTTTAGGTAAAGACAAAAAACGTGGATACATGCATGATTTCAGTGACGTTGCCAAAAAACATTTTGGTAAACATATATTCGCTGAATCATTTGAACGAAGCGTAACAACTCGTGATCGTGTTTTGAAATCACAGATTAATTTATCGGTTATCATCTGTGACGATGTACGGTATCTTTATGAACTGGAACTCGTTAGAAAACTGGGTTTCAAGGTCATGTCGATTGATACCAGTACGGAGATCAGAAAGGAACGTGCTGACAAACTTGGGTTAGATTTCATTGAAGATCATAGCAGTGAGGTTGAAATACAAGATTTAATTTGGCATGCGGATTCGGTTTTACTTGACAGGGGTGAGGTAACACTTGACCTATTAAAAGAACACTGCCAGAAGACCGTAGAAAACTGGCAAAAGGAGAAATGATGGAGAAATGGTGGGGATATATTCATGTCAATAGTCAGTTGATGGTGAAACGTTATTTCGATCAAAAGGACATTGACGAGGCAAATGAAAGTCCGTTCGTTGAAAGGGCATTCGGACCATTTGAGGCAGATGATAGAGATATGGCTATTGATCTTTTGAAACGAGCGTTAATTGGTTAGTTCCTCGACATGTAGGCACTGGTTCCGTGATAGAACCCTACTATGGAAGCGAATGATATATAAATCAATGGTGCTATATCACTGAGAATCTTTAACCTATCGATTGGTATGACAAACAATAAAAGAAACGTTAATATGATCATCATTATTAATGAGACCCAGGCCTGCCTCCGGCGGTTTGTACGTTTTAGAACTTCGAGTTTTACTTGTGTTTCGTCATTTTCTATTGTCATCTGCCCCTGTCTGCTCTCGGCGTTGCCGGCTTTTGAATTGCAAATCCTTTTGTAGTGACGGCATTTCTCTCTGCTTCTTTTTTCTCTTCCTGAGTATTTTCAACGATGTTTATTATTCCACCGGCTGTGATTGTTTTCTCAAACAATGGTGACATATCAGTGAATGATAGTGTTAGTTCACATCTACTGGGTCTACCTTTAATATAAGGTGCCATCCATGATGGTTGTATTGATGTCATAGCAGCGAAATCTGCCTCTATTAATCCCTCTGGTTCAGAAACGATTTGGAAAAGCCATGGAAACTTAATAGCAATCTCGTCTGCTTCTGCTTTAGGTGCCGCATATTTCATCAATTGTTTTACTGCTTCTATAACCTCAACTCCACCACGCGCATCAGCTAACTGAAACGTAAATTGCCATTGTCTTCTCTGGGAAGTTTTATATGCCAGTGGTGTATCAACTTTCCATCTCGGTGTTGCTGTTGCAAAGCCGCCTTGTAGAATGTTTGCCATTCGTTGACCGACACCCATCTTACCGTTCATATCATTGAGCCGGGTAGTGAGATTATTGTAAACGTCTTTACCTTCCTCCAATGCTTTTTTCCATCCCAATACTTTCTGTAGAATCTTGGATTGGATTGATTCATATGGTTGCCAATCATGATTATGTGATTCAATAATGGTTTCAGGAGCCAAGAATTTAAAAGTGGTGCCTGTTTTTCCTATGTTCAAGGAACCTCCGCGGCCGGCAGTTGTGGTCGATCTCAACTCTTTAGCCGTGAATTTTAACCACAATGCTTCTTTGAATGAAGCATGAGGAAAGAAATTTCCAGGAATCTGGATTATCTTCTTTGAATCGGGTTTCATCACCTCTGTACGTGTAGATGAAGTAGCTGACTGTTTTGTGATCTTCTGTTGTACCCTTGTATCGGAAAAACCGCCTTGTTCTGCCATTAATTATCCTCTCTCAATTCATCAATAAACGATGGTGTAAAACCTCCACCGGCTGCTGGATCAATCGGCGGCGCAGGTATAAATACAGGTGACGAATTTTCTGCTGCTGCTAATTGTTTTTTCATAAGTTCAATTTTTTCTAAATCTCTGATCTTCTGATCTCTCAACAATGTAATTTTTTCTGCTGCATCGGAATCACCGCGGGCCAACGCGTCTTCTAATGCCCAACGTTGCTGTCGAATCTGCGCACCATTAATATCTCCAAACTTGTCCATATATGATTTATCTTCGGCAGTATGTGAACGGCTCTTACCCAGTTCAATACCGAATAGACCTAAAATCCAATTTCTTATCTTGTCGGGAATGCCAGCCAGTTGTTCACCCCAACCAATTAAACTCGTTTTCAATGACTCCCAAGATAATCCATTAATTATTTCTAAAAGACCGTCCCAAACGGGTTTTAACTCTCCAAAGATTAATTCCCAACCTTTGAATATCAAGTCAATAGTATCGCCGATTCCTTTGATAAGAGTCTTGGCGGCTGCACCCTTGTCAAGCGATGCAGGGTCTTTACCCAAAAAGTTCACCTGAAACCATTCCCACATTTTGCCCAAAAGTATAGCTGGAAATTCTATGAATTTGATTATAACATTCTTGATACCACCTTTGACCTTTTCGTAGATACTTCCCTGAGTTTCCATAAACCCCTTGACAAAATCAATAAGACTCAATATAATTTGTAATGGCCAGAATAGTTTTTGGAAACCAAATTTCAGGCCTCTTATGAGATGACCAATCAAAGGAATCTTGCTGAAAAATTTGACTAATTTCCCAAGCCGTGTGAAAAACTTGCCGAACTTCCCTTTGCCTGCCAACATTTCCTTGAACATTCGGCCCCAGCTGGTCAGTTTCTTCGCGTCAATAAACAGATTGGCTATGAACTTTCCTATTAACAGGAATGGTTTAATAATCAAAGCGACCTGAGCACCAATGATTGTACCCAACAACATTAATGGTATACCGATCAATGCCAATAAGGCAGCCAGGCCGCCTTTGGCGATGTTTTTAAACTTGATCAGCCCGGCTTTATGTCTCCACTTCGCCCAGAAATGCATATCTTTCATTATGCCGGCCTGTTTTTTATCATATGCCAGTTGTTCTTTTGAAATTTTGACTTCTTTCCTTTGAAGACCTAAACCTAACCATGCTAATTTATTACCTTCTTCCGATCCTCCTACAAGGAATGTTAATAATTTGCTACCAGTGTTTTTGAATGAATCAAAGCCAGATTTAACATGATCTGAC
>JAEHCK010000205.1 GCA_020696345.1 Thermoplasmata archaeon
ATGCCTTTTCCTCAACGCTCACCACATAGGCTCTTTACCTATGCAGCTTGAGGTGATTTGAAGCCTGCTCCTGTAAGCCAGCTCCGAGGGACCTACCCTCATCTCTTGTGCAGCTTCGTGGCACACGAATTCTAACCCCTAACAGCTAATAGCTGACAACTAGTTCTTACCCCGACCCCTCTCAATAATAACTTGGTGATCAGCATACACCATTCAAGTTCATATCCAGACCCCTGATTTACTCCCATTGTTCCAAACTGCGCTGTGCCACCGAGCTTTTGAATTTCATGAAATTATCCAGAGTACTTTTCACTCGATCCTTGGCGAAATCACGTTCTTCATATAGGAACTCGAGAACTTTATCCTCGTCCACTGGTGACCAGTTCAATAAATAATCATCTGTGATGGCTGGTTGTAAAAAAATATTTCGTACCAGGTCATAGTCCGGGATCTCCAGGCTTTTCTCCTTCATGACCTTTTCCAGAGTGTGGAATTCGCGTATCGCTTTCAGCGCTGTTTTTGCGCCGTACCCCTTCACACCGGGGTTGAAATCAGTTCCGATCATTATACCAACATCGATGAGCTGTTCGCGTGTAATGCCCAGTGCGGTAAATACGAACTGCAGGTCTATTAATTCGGGTTCGACATTCACATATCTGTTCTGTTTTGGCACCTTTCGCCTACCCGTGACGGTCACGTTTCGCAGCAGCCTTGGAGTACCGAACAATAACGAGTCATAATCCTGTGACACCACAGCCCATACATCACCTTTTTCCGCCATAAAACAAGCCTGTGCCTCGCCCTCTGAAGGCGCCTGTAGCCATGGTATGCCCAGATAATCAAGTAGTTTATGCGAGTCCTCGATCATCTCTTGGGTCAGGTATATGCTTTGTGCAGCCTTTATGCGTGCAAGTTCAAGATCGCCAGCATCGATCGCGGCCTGGTACTCCTCTTTGGCGCGTTCTTTTGATTCTCGCCGTGCCTGGAGTGTCTGTGTCTTCAGCTTATGCGGTTTACCGTCGAAGACATAAACAGGTTTGATACCTAAACTAACCAGCTTTCCAGTGCGTGCGAACAGGCCGTTCAGGTGCGAAGTGGGTCTGCCAAGATTGTCCATGAGCATGTTGCCATCCGCGGTGCGTATATTGGCTAGGAATTGGTATAAAAAATTGTGTGCATCGATGGCGATGGTTTTATCCCTTAATTCTTCCAGTGTACGATTCTGGCGTGGTATGATGTCGGATACATTGATACCCATTAGATCACTAAAACTGAATAGTAATGATATATTAACAATTTTATGGTGGAAATGGATCAATCACAGCTAATTATGGATGGTGGATGAAGAATTTGATAATATAGTTGATAAGGTCATTGGAGATTGGAAATTGGAGATTTGGTGAATAAAAAGTAAATATTGATCTCAATAATCATTAAAAAATAAAGTAACTTCTTCTTGAACTCAGTAAAAGTTTAATAGAACGATGATAATCCCCTTAAAACCTCATAGATTATATTATGTAAAATTTTTTAAAAATCAACTAGACATCCAACCTGTTTTTCATAATAGAAAATCTGGAGATTGAAGTATAAATATAAAACCGATCAAAAAATAACAGATTCCTCTGGTGGCATTATGGTAATGGATCGATTAGGAAAGGGCGTCTCCGAATATCCCAAGATCTCTATTGTTACAATAGTTGTGATCACACTGATTGCCCTGGGTTGTATCCAAATATTTGGTATTGACCAAGAATTTTCAGAAGAGTCTTTCATGCCTGACATGGAGCTCGTTCAAGCCTCAAATGAGATCTCTGAGAAATACACGGCAACATCTCGGATATCTATTCTTGTTAAATCAAAAAATGATGATGTTCTAACTAAAAACGCTCTTGTTGATATGCTCGAGGTCGAGAAGGCCATCGTTAATAATTCCAAGATAATACCAGCGCTAGAAACTCCAGACATGCCTTCGATCAATGTGAACTCGGTTGCAGACATCGTAGCACAAATGGCCTTATCCGAAAATGCAATGTTTCCGACAATGGATGAGAAGATCTCTGCAATCCAGAATATGCCAGACGAACAGATCAAACAGTTGATAGCTGGTATGTTGAGCTCGAATCAAACCTCACCCGAGCTTGCGGGTATGTTCACATTGATGCTGACAAAAGACTTCGACCCAGCCAACAATGTAATAAAGGCAAAGGGTACTATGATAATCGTAAATATGAACGCATCGCTAGGTGGTGGCATGGGTCATGGACCCATGGGCGAAGAATCCGAACTTTCAAAAGCCGAATGGAAAATGGATGAAATAGTTAAAGATGCTGAACTATCCTCCACCGAGATGAGGGTTATGGGCTCGAGCATCATTACTGATGAGATCATGGAAGCCAACACTGCGTCTATAATGATACTATTACCCATTGCTTTCGGAATGGTCATTATTATTTTAGCGATAATATATCGAAGTGGTTGGGACCTATTATTTAGTCTGCTTGCTCTTGGTTCTGCAA
Organism: Thermoplasmata archaeon; assembly: GCA_020696345.1. Classification (GTDB taxonomy): domain Archaea; phylum Thermoplasmatota; class Penumbrarchaeia; order JAEHCK01; family JAEHCK01; genus JAEHCK01. The sequence goes on from JAEHCK010000205.1 coordinate 2,520, forward strand.
TAATATGGGTTTTTGGTTTTGGTGCGGCCCTGGGTTTTACCTTCAACCCATTGACCCTTGCAGTACCAGTCTTGATCGTAGGACTTGGGATAGACTATGGAATACATATAACAATGAGATACCGCGAGGAGATCAAATCGGGCAAGAATGTCAAGAGATCGACCAGTTTAACAATTAAATCGGTTGGAATGGCGTTATTGCTCGCCACAATTACCACTGTAGTGGCATTTTTATCAAATTTGGCATCTCCTATTCGCCTTCTAGCGGAATTTGGTATCCTAGCCGCAATCGGGATCATCGGTAGTTTTTTTACAATGACCATTTTCGTGCCCGCATGCAAACAACTTAGGGACCTTCGGAGATTGAAAAAAGGTAAATCATTGAATGAGGTGTTTGAGAATAATACCGATAATAACAATAACAATAGGAAAAGTCCAAAAATAAAAAGTGTTGGTGTTGTTATTTTAAACAAAGCAATGAGCAGTGGCGCAGTGGCGGCAGAGCATCATCCAGTCGGTGTATTAGTTGTTGTATTATTGGTCACAGTTGGTGCAGGCTGGATGGCTTTTCAATTGGAAACCACCTTTAGTTTCGAGGATTTTCTACCCGATGATCTGGAGATCACAAAAGACTTGGAGTTCATGATGAACGAGTTTGAAGTGCCTGGCGGTGAGGCGGAAAAGGTTAATATCCTGGTTAAGGGTGATATTACAGACCCTGAGTTATTAAGAGATCTGGATGAAACCATATCTAACATGAAAAACGATGAGTCGGTCTTGAAACTTCAGGGTGAACCTGACGTTCGATCAATATTATCATTGATGAGTGATTGGGCAACAAACTCGACTGCAATAAAACCTTACGATAACTATGATACTAGTTTTGAAAATATATATAGAAACATAATGACCAATGGCGGCATACCAAGGGATGGATCTGAACCAGAAGATATTATACCGCTATATGATTGGCTATTCAGAAATCCGAAATCAATGAAGGATGTTCAAAGTATTTTACATAGAACAAACGATAATAACTATGACGGAACTGTCCTACGAATTTCCGTAAATGTAGACATCAGCGACGATGAAAGCGTGGAAACACTTCGCAGCGATCTTGAAAATGATAAGAAACCATTGGATGGTAGTGCAGACAGCTCTATAGTGACCAGTGGTCCCATTTTAACTAAGACCATCATGGATTCTATGAATGATAGCCAAATTCTGTCTTTGATCATTACAATTATTGTATCCCTTATTATTTTAACACTTGTGTTCTGGTACAAATGGCGGTCGTTTGTCCTGGGGGCGATTACGATAACACCAGTAATATTTTGCGTGATCTGGACTCTTGGAACAATGTATTTAGTTGGTATCTCGCTTAATGTTATGACGATCACAATTGCATCTTTAACGGTCGGTCTGGGAATCACTTATGGTATCCATCTCACTCATAGATTTTTAGAAGATCTCAAACGCCATGACACCATCGACGCCGCCTGCCGCAGCACGGTTAGCCATACGGGAACCGCCTTGTTCGGTGCGGCGTTGACTACCATTGCTGGCTTTGGAATACTGATGTTTGCTTTATTGCCACCGCTGCAGCAGTTCGGTGGTATCACTGCAATGACGATCTTATACAGTTTTCTTGCATCAGTATTCATCCTTCCGACATTTCTGGTTCTTTGGGCACGGTATAGAAAAAAACGAGGACAACTCAAGCTCGGTGAATCTGAAGAAAAGATGGTGAGGAAGAAAAAAGTAAAAAAAAAGTAATTTGAATATCAATTATTTCTATTGTAGGTATTGAGATGAAAATCAAAGTACACTTGGTGAATGATGACAAACATTACCAACTAGACCTCCCGGAATCAGCCAAAGTTTACGGCACTTTAAAAAAGCTCGATATACCGCCAGATACCGTAATTATTACCCGAGATGGTAAGCCGATACCGGTTGATACTGTATTGAATGCCGATGATGAACTAACTGTGATCAGAGTGGTCTCGGGTGGATAAATAAAAATGTTTCGTAAATAAAATGCTAACATACGCATTTTTTTATAAAGTCAAATTTCAAAAGTTAAATCTTAAACCACAACAATTTTTTATAAAAAAATTGTCTGTAACTAAGAATTCTTAAAAAATGCATTACAAATAACTCAGAATTCTTACCCAGTCAAAAGTTCAGATTACTTTTCACTTTTAGCTGGGTAAGAATTCTTACCTCAATGTTATTTATTATAAGAATTCTTAGCTCAAGAATAATTTGTGCCAACAAATTGTTCGAGTTTTACCTTTTCCTTTGGGTTTCCAATAAACGTCATAAAAAAATGCTTTGCAAAAGCAAAAATCGTTTCACATTTTTTTTGTTGGACGAAAGACTATTATATTACCATATCATTAACCGCACAAATCAAGTTACCCACATACATTTTTGCTTCCGTAGTGTAGACCGGCCAATCATTTCGGCCTTTCGCGGTCGTTCGGTAGTTTGTCTTGCTATGAAGACCGAAGCTAGCCGAGGACTCGGGTTCGAATCCCGACGGAAGCACTTTTTCTTTATTTTTGATCATTACTTAATTGGGATTCGAACCCTAGAAAAAAATAAGAAGGATTTATAATTGAATTTATTTTTTTCTGAGCTAAGAATTCCTTCAAGTCATTAATAATATAAATTGGAATTCTTACCCCTCGGGTTCGAATCCCGACGGAAGCACTTTTTCTTTATTTTTGATCATTACTTAATTGGGATTCGAACCCTAGAAAAAAATAAGAAGAGATTATGAAGAAATCTTATTTTTTTCTTGAGCTAAAAATTCCGATGATTTGATATTGAATAGAACTGGAATTTTTACCTCTCGGGTTCGAATCCCTAGGTTGAGTTAAGATATAATTTGAATACGTATTGTCCTCGAATATTATTACAATTGTTCGATTAGTTAAACAAAATAATCCTCAGGGAACGAGCAGGCTTATCCC
>JAEHCK010000077.1 GCA_020696345.1 Thermoplasmata archaeon
GGGAGATATCAAAGACTTTCATCAAGAATTTAGATAAGATGAAACGGGTGATATCGAAAAAGTTCCTTGAATGCTCAAAAAGGCTGAGCTATGCTAGATCCTGGATCCTGAAATTCTTATTTACCCCCAAAAGTCCTAAAGGTTGGGTGTGCAACTATAATTACAAATTCTTAAATAGGAATTTTTCCCGCGGGGGTTAGAATTCTGATTTAAATCAATAAAAATGAGAAAGAATTCTAAGCTCCAGAAAAAAAAGAATTTTATTAAAAATTATATCTTTTTTTTCGAAGGGTTCAAATCCCAATTAAGCATAGAACAGTAACAAATAGTTAATGGACCCACCGGGATTTGAACCCGGGGCCTCCGCCTATTTCTGGGCACTATTACGAAAACACAATATGCCTTGCGAAGGCGGCGATCTTCCATGCTGATCTATGGGCCCACTCATTATTGCTGAATGAAATCTTTCACAGTATTTATTATCTTCTCGATATCCTCCTCGCTCAACCCTGGATGGACCGGAAGTGACAGAACCTCTGATGAAACCTCCTCTGCAACCGGTGCGGAATACCCCTCAGTTATGTGATCCTGAAACACTGGTAATTGGTGTAACGATTTTGGGTAATAAATACCAGAGCCGATGCCTGCCGCCTCCAGTGCGCTGCGCAAACCATCACGCGAGCTCTGTTTGATAGTGTATTGATGGAAAACATGGCGTACATCAGGTGCAATATACGGCACCCCCACCACGTCCTCCATACCTTCGGTCAATTTTTTTGCGTTTATTATACGCTTCTCGGTGAACTGCTCCAACTTAGACAACTGCACGATTCCGATGGCGGCCGAGATGTCTGTCATTCGGAAATTATAACCGATCATATTATAGTCGTATCTTTGTAACTGCCCATGGTTGCGCAACAAAGCAAGGTTTTCAGCCATTTCGGAGTCGTTCGTTGTGACCATACCGCCTTCACTGGTTGTCATGTTTTTTGTTGGGTAAAAGCTAAAGCATCCACAATCGCCGATCGAGCCGATTGATTTGCCGTGATATTTTGCGCCATGTGCCTGGCACGCATCCTCGATCACCACCAGTTCATGTGCCTGAGCAAGTTCCACGATAGGGTCCATTGCCGCAGGTTGGCCGTATAAATGCACGGGTATGATCGCCTTTGTTTTATCGGTGATCGCCGCCTCGAGCTTTTGCGGGTCGATATTAAATGTCTTTGGATCGATATCAACGAAAACCGGCCGTGCCCCACAGAACAGGATCGGGGTGGCTGTTGCGATGAAGGTAAACGGTGTGGTAATCACCTCGTCACCTGGTTTAATACCCAAACCTAAAAGTGCTAAGTGAATTGCAGTAGTTCCTGAGCTGGTGGCAATAGCATGATTCGTGCCAATATATTCAGCAAACTGTTTTTCAAATTCGAAAACTTTTGGCCCTTGGGCGAGCATTCCAGAGTCCAGTACCTCGGCAACCGCTGCTTTTTCAGCACCATCGAAATTCGGTTTGGAGATCGTAATTTCGGTCATAATTATAATACCCCGCTGTACTATTTATATTTTATATATCATTAAATCCAAATATAACACATTGTCTAAAAACATTATCATTGATTGACTAATAAATCATCTAATTTTCTATATATTTTAAATTCTTCTTGAATTATAACGATGATAATTAGCAGAAAATCTAGAGTGTGGGTTAATGAGTAATAATCAGGGGTCTGGAGTCAGGAGTTCGGGGGTCAGGGTGATTTAGACATGAAAGTTTATCGAATTATTTCTGATTAAACTCTCTTACTCCTCAAGTAATGACCAATTATAAATGATCTAATTTTCATTTTATTAATTCAAAGTGATGTGAAATGTTTATCGGATATTATAATCAAAAGTGAAGTATTAACTATACAATTCGGTTCATGTAGAGAAGGGGTTAGGCAAAGGATAAGGAAACAGGGTAATGGGGTCTTTGCATAGTCATTGTAATTATCCCGACCCCTGAAAATAATACATTGATAATCATTATTGAATATTTATATACATATCCCGACCCCCGACCCCTGATCAACTCACACACTCAAAACCCCCAAACTCACACACTTTATAATCGTCATCTCATTTATTTGCCAATGGCTTTGCAGGTACACCAGCCACCACGGTCCCGGGTGCAACATCACGTGTGACCACCGCACCAGAGCCCACCAACGCGTTATGACCAATTCTAACACCGGGTAAAATGGTGGAATTTGCGCCAATACTGACATTTTTCTCGATCATCACACCCTTTAGATCGCCTTTACGTGGGTCTTCATATCCAATATATTTATCATTGGTAAGCACGGAATTAGGTCCAAGAAATACATTATCCTCTATTACTGAGTATGTTGGAATATACACACCACTTTGAATAGATACATTATTGCCGATCTTACATTGGTCTTCAATGATCACATTTGACCCGATCAATGTGCCGGAGCCGATCGTAGATATCTCGCGCACAAGATAATGATGCCCGGTCTGGACCTCGTTGCCAATAATAGTTTTTGAGTATATGACCCCGAAATCGCGCAGGATACAGTTCTCACCGATCTTTGCACCCTCGATATCTTTAAATTTAGCAGTATCTAGTGGTGAATCATCCAAACCAGAACTGCCAGAGCCGGCGTTTGTGCGAGGTGTAGATGTAGCTGTAGATGCAGCTAATTCAGCCCGTGACGGATAACCAATAATTACATGGCCCCCGATCATTGTGCCTTGCCCGATCACAGATCTTCCATAAGCCATATACATGTGAAATCCTCCGGAGCTAACTTAATATTTAATCCTTTAATATTATCTTTTCTTTCTTTTTATAGGATTCGACCGCCGCATGAGCGATCCTAAGTGTTTTTAACCCCTCTTCACCAGTCACCAACGGATCATTCGAAGTTGTGATCGCACTCAAGAAATCCATCAACTCATTTTTCAAAGGTTCTTCTGGTTTGATGGAGATTTTACGAATCTCGTATTTCTGCGGTAACTGGTAGAGGTTGCTAATATCATAATCGATAATGGTTGACGACGAAACCTCCAATGATTGTGTAATATAATCAAACTCCACGAAGTTCTTCGAACAGGTCAGCGATACTTTACGAACCTTCATTGGCGTCAACCAATTGACCTCAATAAAACCTGAACTATTTGTATCATTTGTATCTCCATTTTTATCTTTAAATTCAAGCAAAATATTTGCATGATCTTCAAATTCACCCTCGTTAGATGTTCTGGTCAACCCGGCTAATGTATATACACTAGTCACATCCAATCCCACAAGATAACGCATAACATCAATATCATGAATGCCCAGATCTAAGATCACACCTACATCTTTTATCCTGGCCGGAAACGAGCTAACCCTACGCGACGCAATAGAGATCAGGTCACCAAATTTATTATTTGCCAGCATGTGTCTGGTTAATCTCACCACCGGGTTGTGCCGTTCGATCTGGCCAACCGCCAATGTGACATTTTGCTCCTTTGCGATCCTGATCAATTCTTTGCCTTCATCGATGGTAGAAGTAAATGGTTTTTCGATCAGAACATTCTTACCCGCATTAATGGCTGCAAGACCTATCTTATAATGCGTATTAGTGGGTGTAGCTATGCTAACTGCATCGAGAATATCCAATTCCAAGAGTTCATTAAAATCGTCAAATGTTTTTGTATTATATCGTTCGCCAATTTTTTCTGCCATTGTCGAATCCGAGTCTGCGATGCCAACCAGATTTGCAATTTTTGAATAAACTCTTGCATGGTTCTGACCCATGGAACCTACGCCGATCACGCCTACATTTAACATATTTATCCCGATCACCTTTAAACATTATTTATTAATCGTTTTTCAAAGCATTTTTTTTTATTGAATAACAAAACCATTTATATCCATAAGAACATCTATGCATATAAAATTTAAATGTTGAGTTTAAATATTGGCATAATGTCCTTTATGGTAAGAAATGTTACAGAGATAAATTTCTATTTAATTAACTTTTTCTTAACTCGAAATTATGAATATTTGCAAATTATATGGGAAAATATTTAATTTAAGAAAAAAGGTTTAGTAATATGGACATTAATTTTGAAAGAGATACTAATTTGAGAAATCAACTTCTGACATTTGCTGTTGTTACAATTTTAATTTTAACCGGTGTTTATATTCTCTATCCGGACGAGAGTTCGGCTTCAAACACGCCATTCAAGCTTTACACGAACAATAAAAATGCAATTTCAGGGAGCTATTTTATCGAGCTGGATGGAGGAACGACCGAGCAATGGCAGTTTTCTTCCGCAACTGGTTTTATCCCGGCGATCTTGGGCGAGAACTTCATTGGCGGCAAAAAGTTTCAACCATTGATCTTCAGCACATCGCCTGAAGTGCCGCGGACAATAAGTAAATATCATGACCTGAAGCAAACCATACACATATCGGAGCTTGGTAATAATGCCAATGCCGTTTCAGTGGCGATCGCACAAGAGTACTGGGCAAGCATTAGAACGATTGTGATCGTTGATGGTTACCAAAATGCATTGCTAGTTACTCCATTGGCAGTAAGTTTAAACCTCCCGATAATCATCGATGGTAAAGGAACTAATGAGTTTATTAATGATAATAATATAAAAAGTGCGATCACCATGGGAAAAGTCCAGGAGCACAACGACATAGGCATTGAACATTTGGAAGATAAATATGCTCTTTGGGAGATGTACCTGGATGTTTTAAATAATAACAATGAGAAATGTGAATATTTGGTTGCAACCAACCCGTATGACATCGATTTCAGTAACCAGGAACTCTATATTCCAGGTTTGTCTTTGGCAAGTTCTATATTAGCCAGTGGACGAAATGGACTGTTGATCGCAGATGACTATACTGTCGATCTATCCTGGATCCAACAGTTAGGATATGGTCTTGACGATGCAGGTTCAGGCGAGCGTGGTAATGACGAAGATACTTTGACAGATGACGATGAGCAAGAATTACAATTGAACATCAACAGTGTTGCAGTAAAGCTCGACCAAGATATTTCCGAAGCCGCAGAGTTTTTAAAGGCTCGCGAACATGATCCCAAATATTTGGCCCTGGTTGGCGGCCCTGCCGCATTGCCAATGATGTATCTGAAAAGTCCGGTCTGGTTGGAATCTGAGCAGGACGAGAAAGGTGAGGAGTATATTGCGACTGAAATGTATTTTGGTGATCTGGATATAGAGCTTGATGCGGAAGATGACCTGGATAATAATTATGATTATACAAACGATGAGTTATATGGCCAGGAACTGGCAGTTGGGCGAATAGTAGGTCAGGAACTTGTGGATGCAACTGCATTAGTCTCGCGCAGTCTGGGTTACAGGAATTATGAATATATTGACGATGGTGATGAAATAATAAGCTGGCAACGGCGTTCTTTGATCATAACCTCGTTAATGACCGGAGATAGTGATAATCTTGCCGCGAGGCACCAGCAAGAGATGTTCTTGGAGAACCTAATGGTCGCCGAGAAATACGACCCGAATACCATCGCCTCCACAGAGGGTGTTTCAGGTTTGGATGTTAAAAGTCAAATGGAACGAGTTAATGGTATAATCTATGACGGCCACGGTTACCCTGATGGTTGGTACCATATGTGGACCACCACCGGCGATGAGGATGCCGATTGGGACCGGATCGGGGCCGAAGATATAAACGAGTTAACACTTCATGCAGTACCAGTGTTCGGTGCATGCTGTCTATCCTCCGCACTGGATTGGCCGGTAGTTGGTGGTGGCGGCAGCAATGAAAAGGTCATGACGCCAGATAACTGTATTTCACTGGCGTTCATACGTGCAGGCGCTATGTGTTACATTGGTGCAACCGAGGAGAGCTGGGGTGCGTTCCTCGGTGGCCTGTTTGATGATAACCCGGATGCATACGGGTACGGTGCTTTTGACATGCCCACCATGTTCTGGGAAGAACTGCTGAACGGATATAAGATCGGGCCCGCATTGAATCTGGCAAAAGACAAGTTTATGGATATCATCTGGACCGACCAGGAAGGTAAACCATTTGCCAGATTATGCCTGTTAGAGATGGTTCTGTACGGTGACCCGGCCGCTGATAACGAACATCCAGGGATCTTGTAGTTGTAATTATATTAATAACAATCGTCAATACAGATTTCGTTAAACGGTGTCAGGGTCGACGCTCGTATCGTAACATGTCTAACGTTTAACGGCAAAAGGTAAACTGAAAAAGTATACTTTTAACTTTTAAGATTTACCTTTTTAAATTTAACTTTATAAAAAAATGCGTCAATTATCATTCACTTTGCATGGCATTTTTTATATTCGAATATTGTACCAAAAAATAGATAACCCCATAGTGACAACTTAAACATTATCTAGTATGAACCAATAGATATCAATAAATAAAAATAAGTTAGGAAAGAGGGTCATGTCGCTAAGGCTCATTGGAAATTGAAAAATGCAAAGTACAAAATAAAATTTGAACATAAATTAATCTCACTTTTAACTTATTCATAAGCATTATTTTATCTGAGTTATCCTCTTTCCTGTTTGGGATTTACCATTAAACTAGCGTTAAAACAATATGTTTGCGCCAAAACTTGAAAATAAGGCCAATAAATTAATAATCTAAGAAATTATGTTATGATAAAGTCCGAAATACCCTTAATACTCTCTATATCAACGGGTGAAATTATGAGGCTTAATATGCTGTCAAGATATAATAAAATCTTAATTGGTATGTGCATTCTTTTACTATTGATCACAGTTGTTCCTTCTTCATTCTTTATTAATATTGATAACCGTGCCGATCACGTTGTTGAGGAACCGATTATCGATTCTTTTACGCAAAATACAGGCACAGACGGCACAGATACTATCACTACAACAGAAACTTCAGGTACGCGCTCACAACGAATCCGCGGTGGAATTCAACGAGAGATAGCAGATTCTAAGGTCATGTATGCAATAATCGCACCTGAAGAGTTCAAGGATAAGCTCATTCCATTGGTAAACTGGAAGACCTATAAAGGCGTCCCGGCCAAGATATACACTCTTGAGTCGATCTATTTGAACTACACGACCGGCAGGGATGATGCAGCAAATCTACAAAAATTCCTGAGGGTCCTGGATGACAAAAGTCCCGCACTGACCTGGGTGCTTCTTGCAGGTGATGCCGATGTAATACCCGCACGTAAATTATGGGCAGGCGCAAAAGCCTCACAAGATGGCCTGGACGACGAATATGTCGGAGATTATTATTATGCAGGCCTGGATAATGACTGGGATGTAAATAATGATGGTAAATATGGTGCGGGTACTGCCACGAGCAATCCAAAGTTCGAAGGTGATTGGACACCAAACGTATATCTGGGTCGTTTGCCGGCCAACAGCAGTTCAGAGATAAATATTTCAGTCACTGACATATTAAGATATGAACAAGATCCACCACAGGGTTCCTGGATGAAAAAGGCGGTATTCTGGGGTAGTTTAATGGAAGCCCCGAAAGGCGCTACATATAATCCAAGTTCATCAAATGCGTATAAGGCAAAAGAGCTAATGGTAAAACCGATCTTTGAGGAGAAAGCAAGCCATATGCAAATTGTCACGAAATATGATCTATCTCAATTACCTGGAAGTGGTTACGATTACAACTTTGATATCCTTAAACGGGATGCAGCAATTGCAGATTTAAATGCAGGGGCTTCAATAATAAATTTTGCAGGTCAAGCTTGGTATGATGGATACGCGATAGTGCATTATGACGATCCTGCCGGGACAGACATATATGGTTTTTCAGACTTGTACAAGGGTACGGACGCAGATGCCGCAACCAACGGTTTTGAATTGCCATTGTTTACCGCGTTCTCATGTGATGTGGGTAACTTTGCCAAGACGGGGGTATTTAAAAACCAGACCCTGGAGCGCTTGCTTGTTGCGCCCAACGGTGGGGCAATAGGTTTTGTGGGCTCAAGTGGTACTACCTACCGTGGCGAGGCAAACCAGGTCTCGGATGGTAACTGGTGGATGGACCGCGAGTTCTATGAGATATTCTTCAACGGCACATATCAAGCGGGAAAGACATTCTGGGAAATGAAAAGGAATTATTACAAGGAATTTTTAACTCTTGTGAATAACGAGAAATATAAAGCAATGTTATTTGGATACAATTATCTTGGTGATCCGGAGTTAAATATCTGGACCGACCTCCCACAAACACCATTGGTGAATATCTCCGGTCTTTGGCTCGGTCCCCATAACATTACCGTGACCGTGACAGATGGTCAGGATCAACCCGTGGAAAATGCCAGGGTCTGCATCCAGAATGATGATATTTATGTCTACGGCACCACGAATGAGTCAGGAATAGCAAAGATCTACGCCAATCCCATTGCATTTGATAATGTCGAGGTCGTTGTCACCGGCCACAATCTATTGACCTATAATGATACATTACCATTTGAGATCGAACCTGGCGATCTGAAGATCACTAACGGCGACATCGAGTTTAATATTTCCAATCCCATCATAAATCAAGAAATTCAGATAAATGCCACCATAAGGAACCGCGGACAAAAAGACATTACCTCGAAGTTTAATGTGACATTCTCACTCGATGGTCTTGTAGATAGTGGTGGAGCACAGATAGGTTCGGAGCAGTCGATCTCTGGTCTTGCAAAAGGTTCTGCAAAGAAAGTAAGTGTGACCTGGACAGTTGTGCCCGGAGATCATACGATCTATGTGCAGATCGATGCCGAGAATAAAATATTCGAATCATATAAATGGAATAATATTGCCGAAAAACCGATCTATGTCAGCAGACCGGAATTGTATGTAACCTCGAATGATGTGGTTTTTGTACCAGATATAGATGTGTACGTCGGCACGAAAATGAAGATCAAGGTTACGGTACATAATATCGGTGATGCACCTGCACATAATTTGGAAATTGGCTTTGTAGATAGAAATGATATAATGAAAGAAGTTATTATTGGCCAGAATAAAATTATAACCGAACTGGGTCCGGCCGGCACAAAAACCGTAACCACGACCTGGACCGCGGTGGGTGGTGTGCACGATATTATCGTGAAGATCGATCCCGAGAATGATCTGCCCGAGTACAATGAAACCAATAATACCGCCATAAAGAACATTACGGTCAAATATCCACCCAAAATAAATCCGATACAGGATATTTTACTGGTTGAAGATAAACCAAAAATAAATATAAATACAACCAGTTTGATTATAAAGATCGTCGATAAAGATACGAGCATATTTGATCTGGATATTTCCGTAAGATCGTCGGAGAAAAACTGTAATGTGACAATAAATGACTACTTTGGCTTGGATATAACTCTGGCTGAGGATTGGTATGGGTCGTCAAAAGTTACGGTTTTTGTAAATGAAAAGAACGGCAAGGTACCGGTGAACAGATCATTTAATGTGACGGTTAAGCCCGTTAATGATCCGCCAAGATTTGACGTTTCCAATTATTCATTAAGTGCAACGGAAGATCTGGAGTTCATATATGTCGTCAAAGCATACGACCCCGAGTCAGATAATATTACATTTTCCGATAATACAAGTTTGTTTAACATTAATAATAAAACCGGCGAGATCAGATTTACCCCGACCCAAGATGACGCCAACAGTTCGGTGATAAAAGTTTATATAACTCTATCCGATGGTAACAGAACAAGCCAGCCACATATGTTCAATTTAACTATTATCGATGTACCCGACCCACCGATCATTGAGCCGATTGATACGCAATATGGAGAAGTGAACAAATCCTTCGAACTGCAAATAAACGCAACCGATATAGACAGTACGAAATTGGATTATAATGACGATTCGCCTTTGTTCGTGATCGATATTGAAACAGGCAAGATATCGTTTATACCCAATGAAACTGAAATTGGCATACATATAATCAAGATAATAGTCACAGATGACACTTTACAATCAAGTGAAATGACCTTTACAATAATAATAAACAAGTCAACAGAGCCCCCACCGGTTCCGGCAAATGATACCAAAGAGGATAAACCAAAAACCGACAACGGTCCGGGTGGTCTGGGATATGTGGCCGGGGTGCCGACCGCATACCTGTTGATCGTTATCATCATAATAATTAGCATTATTATTCTTACATTCTTGCTTATAACCAATAAACGTAAAATGGATAGTGAGCGAGACAAGTTCTTCAGCCCTGAGTATGAAAAAGAAAAAGATGACGATGTGAATATAGATGAGCTGAGCGCCAAAATAGGTATTGGTCTTGGGACGGGGTACAAAGAATACTCGAAACCAACCAAACCGTCAAAACCAGGATCAGGATCAGCACCGAAATTAAGCTATGATGAAGAATACGAAAAATTATATTCATCAGGTACGGCGCCAAAAAGAACAGGTAGGAAGGCACCTCGATCAAGATCGGGGTTTGGAACCGGAACCTCTGCAGATAAAAGTAAAAAGATCGGTTTTAGGAATAAAGATAAAAATAAACATAAAGAAAAGGGTCCAGGGGATAAGGATATAAGGGCATATGTAGGGAAAAAAGCGATCAAAGAGAGAGATAAAACTGCAGATGATGAGGTACTCTGGGAAACCGATGACGAAATGTGAATGGATTTATGATAATTAGTCAAGGGTCTAAAGAGTCGAGAGTCCATGGAGTCGGGAGTTATGGGAGTTATTATCAGGGGTCTGGGGTTACAATTTAGGGATCAAGAACAGTTGCTAGATGTTAGTACTACTTCGTGGGTTAATGAATGGTGAAAGGAAAATTTGAAATAGTGATATCACTTTTACATTTCATAATGAAGGGATATCGGAGTATAATTCATAAACTGGTTATAATTTTATTTTTGGGCATCATATTCACTATGGTGAGTTATGGCGCTCTGGCAAAAGTAACCATTACAGCAGGTGAGGATGGAACGGCCCTAGTTGACGAATTGGTCGTGTTCAAGGGTGTTGTTGTAGTTGATGGCGATTATTCATGGGATTTCGACGATTCGGTGGACAATAACGATGACGGGGACAAGACGAATGATAATGAGTCCTCACTTGAAGTAGCAACACACAAGTTTGATGAGGCAGGCACTTATATTGTGACGCTCACGGTCTCGAAAGATGGTGAGGTCACCGATGTTTTCGTCTCTGAGATCAAGGTAGTTGAACCCGGAATGTTCACTCCTTGGATGTTGGGTTTGATATTTGTGATAATAGGTATTGTCATGCTTCTTGCAGAAGCCAGTTCACCCGGATTCTTTATAGGTATCCCGGCAACAATTCTTATTGTTATAGGTTTATTCGGGATAGCATTCCCCGAATTATTCTTTACTATCTGGAGTCCGATCATTGCCGCGATCGTGGCCGTGGTAGCGACCATAGGGATCATAACGTTCTATAAGAAATTAGCGCCACCCGAGCCGCCAACAACCACGGTTGGTGAGTCGTTGATAGGCAAGAAAGGTATGGTAATTGTAGATACCGACCCAGATAGTTTGACCACTGGCAAGGTCAAACTCGGCTCTGATATTTGGAGTGCGACCTCGGCTCGCACGCTCAAGGAGGGTACGCGTGTGGTAGTGGTCGCCTCGGAAGGTGTGCATATTACTGTTAAAGAAATAAGTAAAAGATCAAGATCAAAATAAAAATAAAATGAGCTAAAAATAGTAATAATTAGGAAAAAGGATAATTAGGAATGAATAAATCACCGTATATGGGGGTATAGACTTGGCAGACATGATAACAATATTGTTAGGAATTGTAATACTGATAATCATAGCAGTGGTAATAGTGATGATCACGGCAATCCAGATCATCCAGCCGTATGAACAGGGATTATTGATAGTTCTGGGTAATTTCCGACGCCGACTCAACCCGGGGCTTAATATTGTTCCGCCATTGATCTCGCGTGTGGTGAAAATGGATCTACGTACACAAACACTGGATGTTCCACGCCAGGAAGTGATCACGAAAGATAACTCGCCAACCAATGTGGATGCGATAATTTATATAAAAATAGTGGACCCTGACAAGGCATATTTCGAGGTCCAGAACTATAAAATGGCCACGCTCTATCTTGCCCAGACAACACTACGGTCATTGATCGGTGATATGGAACTGGATGAGATATTATACCAGCGTGAGAAGATCAACACCCATCTCCGTGATATTTTGGATACTGCCACCGATAGGTGGGGTGTCAAGGTCGAAGCTGTGGAGATCCGTGAAGTTGACCCCGTGGGCCCTGTGAAGGCCGCCATGGAAGAACAAACATCGGCCGAACGTGAGCGTCGTGCTGCGATCTTACGCGCAGACGGCAACAAACGATCGTCTATATTGAAGGCCGAGGGAGCAAAACGGTCGCGCATTCTTCAGGCCGAGGGTTTGCGACAATCTGCTATACTGGAGGCGGAAGGTGAGCGTCTGGCTCGGATACTGCGTGCCCAGGGTGACGCACAAAAACTCAGAATTTTATCCATAGGCGCCGCACCATTGGATCAGAAGGCATTGACCGTTCTTTCTTTAGATACGCTCAAAAGTATTGGTGATGGTAAATCAACCAAGATCATCTTCCCGTTCGAGATCAGCAGATTATTGGAAGGCGCCGCCGAGTATATCGGATTTGGACGTAAGGTCCCCGAACGGCCCGCACCGACATTGGCTGATCTGGAGAAGGATGTGGGATCTGTGGAGGATATACTTGGAGAAATACCCAAAACCGCTGAATTACGACGGGATATGGAATCCATAGAAAAGGAGATCGAGCAAGAGACAAAGCAGAGCGAAGCTATAGCGAAGCTCTCAGGTCATAGTCTTCCCAAGGTAGATATCAAGAAAAAAAAGAAATCGAGTTTTAAATAGTTCTGAGCCCATAGTTCGACCTACTTGGCAAAATAACAGGTAATTACAAATAATATAATTATCATTATTTGATCCATGGGTCTATCACTAGAGGCGTTCGCGAAAAAATACGGGCTCAAGTTAAAATCAATGTCGATCGATGAGTCCGTATCACCGTACCCTCGTGTAATATTGCTACCCCAGTGTCCAAAATGCGCCAATAACCTATTTTTATCACATCCCGCGTACCGCAATGACCCGAACATAGAAACAAAGCGTGATGAGGGCGTTTTTAAGGTTAAATATCCTCGAAGGCGTAAATGGTTGGCTGCATGCTGGACCAATGATTGTGATTTCTATATTGCCCTCACAAAAAATGACCTGGTCCAGTGCCCGGAATGTAAACGGCATTATTTAGATGAGTATTCGTTATACGATCACATGCGCTATCAGTGTACTAGAAAAGCGCGCACACCCGAAATGCTGAAAAAAGCAGGGGTGGATAAATATTTGGGTGGGTTGATGGTGGTTTAATAAGAAGTTCTAAATGTCGTAGAGATAACGAGATGTTCTATATGTCGCTGAGATATCGGTATGTTCTATATATCGCTGAGATGTCAGGATGTTCTATATATCGCTGAGATGTCAGGATGTTAAATTAGGTAATGGGTGATAGGGAATAGGTGATAGGGAATAGGTAATTAATTATGGAAATAGAAGCCCTATTACCTATGACCAATAACCTAGTTTTAGGACATCCTGATAATTAATCACAAAATAGAACATTCCAGTAATTAATTGAAATATAGAACATTCCAATAATTAATCACAAAATAGAACATCCTAATAATAAAGCGTAACGTCCAACATCCCAGTAATTAATCGAAATATCCAACATCTTATTGATTTGGCATAAGCCCTGGGACCCGGCCCGGTTTTTTCGGTTGTGTGGGTGTTGGTGTTTGTGTGGGTGTTTGTATTTGTGTTGGTTCAGGCAGTGGCGGTTCGGTGGGTCTTAGCGGTTGGGGGGTATAGAGCTGCACAGGTGTAATTGGCGGTATTTGTGAATTTTGTGGTACCAGGTATTGGGGTACCGTGTTTGATCGTTCGGTCGCTGGCGTGGTAGTTGTGGTCGCGGGCATGCTGGGCGCACCAGGGGTAGGTCCAGGTGGTAGGGCTGGCACTTGTGTGTCTGGTGCAGAGGTCAATGATAAGTTCTTGACCATCGTGGTTTGTAATGAACCGCTTGCCTTGGTGGTCACGGGCATATGAGACACGAGCTCTTGAACTGACTCATCATCTGTCTTTTTCTGGCTGCGTTTGTGATTTACTATTACTGCCACGGCGATCAAAGCTATTACGATCACAATAATTACCGCACCGATAAGTGCCATATTATTCGAAGTATCTTCTTTTTTGTCACCATTATCATCTTTTGTAATGTTTGGAGTGGTATTACCATTATCCACGGGCTTTACGTATCTTTTAACAATTATCTCAATGGTATCTTGAACGATATGCTCGTGGTGGTCTGTTACGGTTAAAGTGATCTTGTGCACACCTGCCAGAAGTTTGGTTTCAAACTTCATTTCCTCTCCGATAAGCTTGCTAATATTGGATTCCCATTGAAACCCAAGTATATCGGTAGCATCGGGATCAACACTCGAACTCGCATCAAAGAATATTAACTCGTTATCCATGAACTCTTGACCTGCTCTTGGGTCATCGATCTTGGCACTTGGCGGTGAGTTCACAATTATTTTATATACCTCGGATTCCACAGGCCCGTTCCCCGCTTGGTCGGATGCGCGCCACATGATGTAATTCTCAGGACCCTCGTTGAAATACAGATAAACGAAGAAATTGTTCTGGTCCTCGTTATTTATATTATCATTCATCCACTCACTGAACCCTGCCTTACCTGTATTGGAAAATCGGTATTCTATCGAGTCCGTGTCCACCCCGCTGCCGCCAATGTCTTTGATGGTGATCCTGCATAACAATTCATGTTCATTATTGACCACACTCTCAGCGGGCACTGGGTTTGAGAATTCGAGCACCTTTAGATCAATGTTCACCTGCTGTGGTTCGGAGTGTGTGAACGGCGTGCCCGCCAAGTCACTGCCGCGCCAGCGTATGAAGTTTTTCGTACCTTCCACAAACTGCGGTGTAACTTGTGCCAATACCAAATTGGAAACCAGGTCAGTTTCACCTCTTGTATTATCACTCAGGTCTAGGTCTATCACCTCAAGACCGTCCTGGGTCCAATCCAGGTACTCCTTTGGCCCTGAAGTAGAGATGGAATATTCCACGGTACTTGCCAATACACCCGAGCCAGATGTGTCATTGATGGAGATGCTGCATTTTACGTTCAGAGTATTGAACCAATCCTCTTTGTGAGGTACCAATATGTTCTCGCCGAACCGAATAGGTGTAATATCTATCTGCACCCGATAATCCTCAGAAGTTACCAAACGCCCTGCTAGATCTGAAGCTTGCCAGCGGATATAATTATTTGAACCCTCTTTGAACTTGACCTCCGCAGTCACTAAATATAAATATTCATCAAGTGAATTTACATTTGATACTGGCCGCCAATAACTGTAATGCCCAGTACCATTTGTAGAAAACTGGTACCGCAGTGATGACAGCTCCACAGAGCTGACCAGGTCTCTAACATAGATTTGACATGTGACCGTCTCCGAGTTTGACCATTCTTCAGGTGTCGGTCGTGGGTCTAGAAAGTCCAGGTCGGAAACATCGATCTTTACATTTCTGGGTGTGGATATGAACTCGTTACCGGCAATATCTGTTGCATAGAATCGTACGAAATTATCATCGCCCTGTTCAAATGTCGGATCGATCGTACACTTGACACTCTCACCTACACCCTGCACATTTGCGCTCAACCAACTACCGAAACCGGTAGGGCCAGTAGTTGAGATCGAATATTGAATGCTCGTCAGGTCTACCCCCGAACCACCGGTATCGTTGATGTATACTGAAATTGTCGGTGAGATCGAGTCCAGCCAGATATCCAGATCGGGTTCGATATACTCCACAGTGGTGAGCACACTGTCGATCTTGAATTGATAGGGTTCGGAATTGATATAGTCAATCCCCGCCAGATCTTTCGCACGCCATTGTATAGTCTTATCAACACCTTCAAATGCAAAAGTGATGTTTTCAGAGCACACCACGTTTTCACCACTGGTACCCTGGCCGTTATACCCGTTCCATGGTGCGGAGTCGATGTCAGCATCCTCCGATTTTCTGAACTGCACGGTGTCGATATCAACCCCACTCCCGCCTGTATCCAGGATATTGATCGTAAACTGAACCGTACGATTTGTCAACCAAGTCTCGGTTGTTGGTGTTGCCTCACCATAGGTCAGATTTGTTTGATCGATGAAGATCGAACCGCTGCCGACGGCGCCCCAGTTACCTACTTTATCTCGTCCGCGTACGTAGAATGTAGCTAAACCTTCTTCGCCTGTTGCAGTATCACCACTTACCTTAATTGTAGTTGGTAATGCATCCTTGAATTCCATTGCATATTCCGTAACCCCGGAGCCAGGATCAGTGGCTGGACCCCATTTGACATATATCTCGGTATCATCATCTGCCGCAGACTGGTCATTTGGTGTGTCTGCATGACATGAAACCCATGTGGGAGCATTGGCCCCGTCATTATCTATCTTTATCATGAACGTCCAATTGGATACATCTTGACCCAAACCGGGGATATTTGTGATATTGATATAGTGAGTGTCAAAATAATCCGAGGCTGGATCAGATACCGTGGTTAAACTGAATGTATTTCCCGAACTGCTGCTGTTCACCCAAATACCCGAATCATCGTCGGTGATGGTTATATTGAAGTTCCTGTCATGGGGATAAATATCAGTGGTATCCTCATATACAACCGTCAGGTTGCTCCAGGTAATTTCTTCAGAGGCATGCACCCAGTTATTTACATTGTCCTCGATCAGTTTTCCTTCATCCTTGGCGGTCACATCAAGATTCCCGATCAAGTCCAGGTCGTTTTCCACGCGGTAGACATCCTCGAAATAATTGAAGATCCAAGCACCGGTGGTATCGTTGGTTGTATTGAGTGCACAGAGTTCCAAATTCTCGTTCGGATACGCCCAATCAAACCTGACCGAGAATGTTAAGGTCCAATTGTCCTTTCCATCATTTGAACTGGCACAATTAGCTATGTCCAGTGTGATCAGGTTCAACGGGTCGCGCAGTTCAGAAAATCCAGTTGTGTCATTCCAAAACAGCTGCAGGTTCTCACCGGTAACGTCCAAGAGCATGGTGACATCCTTAACATCGGCATAACCCATAAAATTCGAGATCTTGACTGAAAATGTATAATTTTTATGATCTGCATAGATAACCTTCCCGTCCGGATCATAGCCGTTGGTTAGCTGCAGCCAAATATTGGTGAGCTCTGGGATATAATAGTCGATGGAGATATCCGAAATATTGATATCGCCCACAGCAGTTGAGTAGATAATTATCGGGAGAGTAATATTCCCCTCACCGGTGTCGGGAATAAGCTCATTTAGTGATTTGACCAGGCTGCCGGTACTTGGATTCATATCAACGGTTTCGGTATAAGTGTAATTGATATACATTTGCCGTATCGCAAACTCACTTGTAATGTTGGATGTTATATTGATCGGTATATCTACAAATTCATTGCCATATTTATCCTTATAAGTAACTGCAGCACCGGAAATAATATTGTTTAACTCAGTTGTGAAATCGGAAACATAATCTGTAGTATTGAACTCGCCGGTGATGTTCCACTCATACGGTGCGCCGTTGTCGCCTATGTTTAATGTAGCGTTAAAGGGGAACTCGCCACCACCCAGGCCGGAAATGTTGTAGTAACCATCGTTTGCGGTCGGATTATTTATTCCCAAATAGAATTTCCTATCTGAATAAGCAAACCCCGCGATGCTACTGATAAAACCTGACTTTGATTTTCCGGTTATTACCCAAGTATCGGTGGGCACATCATACTTCAATATTCTGCCTTGGGCATTTACTCCAAAAATATTGTACCCATCAGTACATATTCTTGAAATGATCCCGTTATTGGCAGGGGAACTTGTGAGGTTTTCCCAAGAATTAAGAGCTGGATCATACCGTTGCATTTCTCTTCCCGTTGCAAACCAGGTATAATTCATCATGTATATTTTATCTTTAAGATAGCACAATGTGGGCCACTGTGTTGTCGTTTGCCAAGGGCTCTTTAATTTTGTCCAAGTGCCTTTTGATATAGAATAGTTATAGAAATTGATATTACTGCTGGGCGTCCACATACGCTCTATGGCATAAATATTATTGCCGTGATCATACGTCAATGCACCCAATGCAAAATTAGTATTTGGTAACGTGCCGTGATCTGTCCAGGTATCATTGTTTATTCCATAACTGTGTAATTTAATGATCCCTGAAGATGATCTGGTAACAACATAGATCTCATCACCTGCAAGTGTGATGGCATGGCTAGCTTCGCTAAAAGCATCGTTACAGTTCGAAGACGTTTTCCAAGTATTATTGTTGGGATAATATATATCAAAATATTTTTGACCATATCTAGCAAAATAAATAGGTCCGCCAGAGATATTAGCAACTACCTTTGAGCTTTGGAATGGCGAGGATTTCATTTTTTTCCAATTTTGCGTCGGGTCAGCCCCTGAGATATTTGCCCGGCCGTCTATCAACATCATGGTTGAGGTGACCGTGGCATTCTTCGGCAGTCGGATCACCGCTGATGTGTTGTGATCATCACCAGTAATTTTCAACCTTTTTTCGGTTTTATTGCCAACAAAATATTGCTGTTGGCCCAATGCACCATAACCATCACCAATAAACGCCCATTCATAATTCTTGTCATCACCAATATCCAAAAGTATATCTTTGGGAAAAATAGCACTAGTATTCATGGTTGTTACATTAAAGGACGCTTTCGTAACTACCGCACGCTTGGGTATATCAATATATCCAACAACCTTGCCTTGTGGGTTATCACTTAACTCAGCAATCTTATACGTGTCCGAATCATCGAATGTTGATACGTTACCAACAATGGGGGCGGGAACTATGATGCCATACAAGGCAGGTAATAACAGGATCAACATAACAATAAAAACCAATTTTCTAGCCATGATCACCCTCCATGGGGTTTGAATATTGAACATCCAAGCTCATTGAACCTGATACCGATAAAGAATAGAATAAATGTATATAAGTTTTCACATGATATGTGCCGTAATTAAGTCTATGTATACATTGAGTAGGTATGTTGGTGTATAATAGACCGTTTCGATGGATTACTAATGAAAACCACTGGGGGAAGGGAGACCACTTAAAGTAATTATTGCTTGGGAAATTGGAAATTGCAAAATGCAAAATGCAAAAGTGCTAACCATTTTATACTGGCAAATTGGAAAATTCTCAATTTTTCAATTTTCAAATAATCCAAAAGAAATTGATAATTAATTTCAAATTATGTCGCATCCACACTAAATTTCTTTTTACCTTCCGGACGTATTATTACTTCTTCCCCCTCCTCTATATCAATAAATTTTGCAATTGCCTTTGGGATTCTAACAATCAATGAGTTGCCTGAATGTGAGATCTTTGTCTTTTTTTCAATTCCCCAAACTCCAAGTTCTTTTGCCTTCTTCTCAATTAGATCAGAGGCCTCTTCTGTAAAAAATGCCTCGCCACATTTATTACATACATCTGCATCATATTTCCCAAAATACTCATCTTTATATTTGTATTCAATTTTTTTTCTTACAAACTTACCGGATTCGCAAATGGGGCATTCCATATTAATCACTTCTATATGCTGTTACAATAAATATATTACATGGCTTTCTTTTATAAACTATCACAATATTTCTCTGGAAAGATACGATCTTTTTCTTCTGCAATTTTTTGGCACCTTTGTTTATCGTTTCAATGGCCTCGGATTGTGATATCCCTCGCTCTGTCATCATATCTCTAGCATGAATTGATGGTCTAAGCTTACATTCCATAAATATACATGTATATACAAGTATTTAGTTGTGTTGATTAAAATATACCAATATTACTTTTAGTTATCCTTGAATATCGACCTGTGTATTGCAGGGATTGCTACCAGAAACACCGTCCTAAAAGGTATTAGTAATGAAATAGTTAAAAAATAACAAAATTCTTTTTCTAGCCAAGAAAAAATTTAAACCATTTTTTTTTAACTTTTCAGTGTCAACGAGGCACATCGATCGTAATTGTTTATAGCTTTTCAAAATTAGCATAGGTTATTTGACTTACACGGTCTAACATTCAAATGTTATTCGGATTATTTTAAGATATTTGGATCAAAATGTAGAACATCCTAACAATTAATCGAAATATAGAACATCCCAATAATTAATCGAAATATAGAACACACAAGTAATAATTCATCAAAATTTCAGAGATATATATCAAATTATTCCCATTCAATGGTCCCCGGCGGTTTGTTCGTGATATCGAACACCACGCGGTTCACCTTTTCCTTCATCGTGTTCGTGATCCGGATGGATATTCTATCTAATACCTCATGAGGTATCTTTGAATATGCCGCGGTCATGGCATCTATGGACTGGACCGCTCGGACCGCGATCGTATACCCGTATGCGCGCACATCGCCCTGGACACCCACCGTTCTTACAGGCAGCAGCACCGCAAAATATTGCCAAGGCATCTCCATTTTTCCATCGGTAACTGCATTTTCGATCTCTTCTTCGGTAATTGCACATGCTTCACGGATCACCTCCGCGGCATCCGGTGTTGCCTCGCCCATGATCCGGATCGCCAGACCAGGGCCGGGAAATGGTTGGCGCTCGGCACTGGCGATCTTCAAGTAACGTGCCACCTTTCGAACCTCATCTTTGTATATATCCCGTAACGGCTCCACCAATTCCATATACATGTCAGCGGGTAATGCACCCACGTTATGGTGCGATTTTATAACATCACGCAGTCCACCGCCGGATTCTATCCAGTCCGGTGCGATCGTGCCCTGGACAAGATACTTTGCCGAACTCTCAGCCGCCACTCGTTCAAACACGCGTATGAATTTCTCACCGATTACCTTGCGCTTTTCCTCAGGGTCTATCACGCCTTTCAATCCTTCAAAAAACTCGGCAGAGGCATCAACTATACGAATTTCTATTCCCAGATCATCGAACATTTTTCTTATATATTCGGACTCGTTCTTGCGCATATAACCTGTATCGACATATACTGACACTAACTGGCCTTTGATGGCGCGATGAGCAAGGACCGTTGCCACCGTGCTGTCGATACCGCCGGATGCGGCAATTATTGCCATACCCGAGATATTCTCTTGTAGCTCGGCCACCGCCTCGGTTACAAACTTCTCCGGATCGAACATGCGCTCATATGCCTCCCATTCTGGTTAAACAGTAATTTTCGTAGGTATCTGTAAAAGCCTATTTAATGTTTTATTAATGTTAAGCACTTGCGGAAGGTGGACCACTACAAACAATGATTGTTTACGATCGTTAGGAGACCACTGCAATGAATTATCGTCTACAATCGTTTGGAGAGGGGTGACCACTCCAAGTAATGATCGCTTGGAATCGTTAGGAGACCACTTCAATGAATTATTGGTTACGATCGTTGGGGGAGGAGTAATGGGTGAAGTGCTA
>JAEHCK010000229.1 GCA_020696345.1 Thermoplasmata archaeon
AAACTGTTCGAACATGTTATCTAAATGTCTACGGGCTTTAAATACAAGGGGTTTATCTGGTAGGTTGAGTTTCTTTAGAAAGCCATAATCTTTGTTTTTAGGTGAGTTGACATACAGACCACTTTCGACATGTCCGAGTTTCTTGAACCTGTCGAATAACATCTTCATTCTGTACTCTTTGTCCTTGATTTGCCACGGCATCTCCCCGTAACGAACAAGGTTTTTAGAATTAAGATTGTCGAACTGATAGTCCTCTTTCTCTTGAATGACAATGAGATTATCAGATAATAACGTATCTCGTGTCATTTGAATAGTGGAATAGTCTAAGACAAGTACTCTTTCGAATCCCTGTCTTATCAATTTTCCCTTTTCTAAACAGATTATATTGCTCTCAAAATCCAGATCATCCACATAGTATCTGTTTCTTGCCAAGTTAATAATTTTTTGTCTTGATTTCTCTGTTCCATTTATGAGTATTAATTTTATATCCGAATTGTGTTCAAATATAGTTAAGTAATACTCAATGGCGTTTATGGTCGAACCAGTAATTGCCATTTCAACGGGAATTTGAAATGTATAAAATAACACAGCGTTCATAATTTTTATTCAAATATCTGGACAAATACTCTATACAGTTCATCCATATTTTCAATAGTACTGGCATTGTGTATATTTTTCTCAAAATCTCTATACTGTTTGTGCCATCCCTGTATAACAGTTAATTTATCCATACTGTTTAGGTAACTTTCAAGAGCATCGATAAGTTCTATTTTACCAGTTTCAATGATATCGAGATATTTCTCTCTCCGGTTTACTGATGATATAAAATATCCTTCAGCGGCCAAAGTATTACTTGCGAGAAGAAAATCAAAAATATCAAAAACTGAAACGATGTTCAATCTGGTTGATACATATGATCGTGCTTTATGTAACATGTTTGCTCGTTTTAGTTCCAGTCGATTATACTCTATTTCAATCAGGTCTTCTTTTATTAGATTTCCTGATAAGTCTTTAGAGAACTGTAGTGCCGCTGCCGGCAGTCTGGCTTTGATGTAATCGAATATCTCTCTTCCCTCGACATCTATCGGCATTTCTCTTACCATTTCCGGATCGACAACATAGTCATCTGTTTGAATAGTTGTTCCTGTGATTTGCCAGACATCTCCTTTGTCAATCAATACTAATATATTTTTCATTTATTTCTCCCTAAACCCCATATTCTTCCTTTTTGTCTACTTACTTTTTCTTTTTCTAATGTCTCAACCTTTTCGGTCAATTCTTGTACTGCTTTTACCAGAGGTCCGATGAATTCAATATAGTTTATTGTCAGAAAGCCATCCCTGTGTCCAACGAAACCATACTCACCTCGACTGGCAATTTCATCAACCTCTTGTGCTATAAAACCAAAGTGATCTTTGCCATCATTCAACGGAGCTCTATATCTCCATTTACACGGTTTCAACTTCTTTACAAATTCTAAACCAAAATCCATATATTCTCCTTATAGATAACAAATTTCTTCTTTCAATCGTTTGTCTGAATAATTACAATCACATTCACAAATGTGATTACAGTCACAAGGACAGTGATTACAGTCACATGTGCATGCGTAAGCACAGTCACATATACATTCTGCTTTTAGTTCATTGATCTTTGTTCTCCATTCTTCTGTTGATTCGTCTTGTATAAATTGTCCGATTGATAATGCTCCGTAACCACCATATGCTGCCGTGGGGTTATATGAAACACCGGCTGACCACTTTCGTGCTATCGCCACAACATGATCTCGAACTTCTCTATAATCTAAAGAGTATATAATATCACTGGTCGTTTTCAGGGTGCCAGGGAATCCTGCAGACGGGGCAGACCCGAACGTAGAATTTCGCCTTGTTGTTTCCTGTACGATTGCAATTCCCATTTCATTATAATCGTCTTCCTCTACCGGATCAGTTGTTGTGATCGGATCATTTGTCCAACTATATGCAGCTACGCCAGGTATACGTGCACCATGACCCGCACAATCATTACAGTGTCCTGTACATGCCATTTATTTGTTCCTCCTATGTTCGTGAATCGATTTCGTCACAACCGAATTTATTTTGTAAAATTCACATAGATTTGGTTGGTTCTGATAGTCTCGCCATTTGTCTAAGTAACCTTTCCGTTTACTCTGATCATATTTAGCGTGATTGCATCGTAAACAAAAGTTTACGTCACAATTTTTACAGTCGCCTTCATCCTGTAGGCCGACCGCAAACTCATTGTGCATTCTTTCAAGATCATCGACAACAGTTTCCAGTTCAATATTGCTGATTCTATGTTTGAATTTCTTTTGTCTATCATCATACAAACAGGCATGACAGGTGTATATATGCCCGTCAACATCAACGGCCACCATACCATGTCCTGCTGTGCAAAGGTTCCGAGTGTTATTGAACCACCTAAAAAAGAATTTGTCGCCTTCGATATGAATTTCTTCACTTGCTATTTTGATTAATACATCTTTGAGTTCTTTCTTTGCTGTTTCTAATTCTGTGTGGTCTAAGTTATTGGTGCCGTAATAATCAATGGTCGGGAAGTAATTCAGTGTCGTATTATTTTTACATTCCTTATATAGACTTTTTATATCTTTATACGCATCGTACATGTACTTGAAGGATTCCGGCGTTACGACCGATTTTATCACAACAGGAATTCTATCTCTGTCAAATTTCAATATCTGATCTCTGACAGTGGTTGATGTTAGTGAGTTGAATTTATCCCGCCTGTATAGATCATGAATTGGTCTACCATCATACGATATTTGTGTTGTTACTTTTGGTTGACCACAAACTTTGAAAGATCGAACGTCTGTCAATATTTTTCTTAATTCATAATCGATCTTGTATCCATTTGTGAATAAACCGAATTTAACCGTATCAAACATAAAAGTCTCAATCAAGTCTATAATCCAGTCACTCTTAATTGTCGGCTCACCACCCCAAAGACCTATGTTCAATGCTTCATAGTTCTTTTTGAACCAAGGCGAATCGATCAGTTTGAAAATGAAATGTTTGAGTAACATGGGGTCATAAAAATCTTTCAATTTCGAATCATCGCATCCTTCGAAACAGTATTCACAACCAAATGTACATTTTTGTGTCAGATTGACATCGACATTATAAATTTTCATTCTTGATCTGTTCTGCAACGGCATTGATTTCTTCGCCGATGTTGTCATTAATTGCAAGTATTTCTTCGCCGATTTTTGTATTATGTGTACTATCTGTATCAGTGTTATGAAGTACTGCTTCGGGTATTTCCCGTACCTTACTCGCTAAATGTTGAGACAACGCCAAAACCATCACCGCGGCACCATCTACAATGCCCGTTTCTTCCAATGCCAGTTCTTTTAAATCTTGAGCAATTCTTGATAAACTTAACGCACACAACATAATTTTCTTATCATTATCCATTAAAATTCTCCAACATATTTTTTATTATTTTTTGAAAATCCGGTGTACCTTTTAATTCGTTCATTATTCTAAATGATTCATGGTAACATCGTCTGAATATTCTACATAAATTAGGTAACGGTTGGGCAGCATACAGAGGTGCCAGACCCAATTGAGAATATGTACATCCGCCATTACAGAATGTATATAAATTACATTTCTTACATATAGAACTGTCTTTTAGTCCGAAAACTGCCGGCTCTCTAAACATACCAAAATTGAGGACCTCGACAATTTTCTTTTTCGTTGAATCGAATATCGGAAACGCTTTATCACTACCAAATCGAGCACAAGCGTAAACTTTGCCGTCTGGCATGAACCCTGCACCATGATGACCTGCAAAACAACCGAAAGGTCGCTTGCCGTACTGCTTAC
>JAEHCK010000123.1 GCA_020696345.1 Thermoplasmata archaeon
TACCTGGATATTTGACCAAGAATTACCATCAAAATGCCTGAAAAAAATATCTGGGTCATCCCCGTTATTACTAATATTGGTTTTATCATGCCAAACCACATAAATCTTATCGCCTTCAACCGCTATTTTTGGATAAGATGAATCATTTATATTATTATCTTGGTTCAAAATAGGTTCAGAAATTACTTCTATTTCACTCCATTCAAAATTTTCATCGCTTAGAGGATAAACTCCTTTACTTTTAAACCAATCTTGATCATTCTTATGATCTTTTGCTTGCAAATTGAAATTAAACCATGAGAATAATATACTAAAAAATAAAATATTTATTACAATAAATAATTTGAATTTTATTGTCATGCACATCATTTAACATATAAAAATATTAATATTTATTGGTTCAATTAAAAGGTCATGCGTAATTAATACATTTTAAATTGTTCTATTTATAAAAATACATAGACTTCTAATCTATTTTTAAAAAAGGGATATTCATGATTAATACCATAAAAAAATAAAAATATGGGGTTATTGAAATAACCCCTAAACGATGGAAAATTAGCATAGTGTTATTTATTATTTATTATAGTTTTATGTATTCTCAGGTTCAAAATAACCAATTGCCATGTTTTCGGGCAAACCATAAAGTTCTGGATGGATGTATTTACCTACATCCTTTTCTAGTTTGAACTCTTCAACTGGTGAGCGATATTCTTCAGCAAATCGATCATGGCGTATACCTGTCACCTGCCAAGATACCTTCATACCCGGTTCCCCACCAGCGATTTTAAATTTGTTTAGAGTTATCTCTAAATGTTGGGTAGAGGTCTTTTGGTTATAATCTACAGTTTTCCCTTCAAACTCGTGGTCAAAGATCTCTTCTGCAATATAAAGGTTTGGTCCTGGTGTACCGATAGGAGTCAATTGATAACGAAAATCCATGTTCAACGCACTGAAATAATCTGGAAGCTCAACCCAAGCTTCACCAGCTGTATCAAGAATAACATTGCCATTGTATAAATTCATCATGTCCGGGGACTCTATGCCAGTATGTATAAGATATTTATTAGCTGGATCTAATGGATGATCTATTTTAAAGTTACATACTCCTTTCGAAATAGTACCAGTAACGGTTATATCACCTTGAAAATATCCCGCATAATCAGTTGTAGCACCACTGGCATACGCATAGATTCCATAATTCGTTGTACCCGTGCCAGTAGCACGTGCATAAACACCACGCCAAGTTCCCCCTTCACCAGAACCCCAGGCTTGAGCATCAACTCCTGTATAAGTACTAGCTCCATTTTGATTCACAAAACTATATGTTCCAGTTGATCCCCCTTCAATCTCTGCCCCAGTCCCTGTCCCGGCAGATGGTGAACAATCGGCCAGAATACCAATAGAACCGGCATTATCATAAGCATTTTCAAATTGTGCAGCATAGTCATAGTTGTTTCCTCCATAAACAAATAATTGAGTATTAGCTGGAATTATTGTTGAACCAATTCCAACATTACCGCCATCTTTAATAAAAATGCCAAGAGTTGAGCCATCATCATATAGGTATAAACCACTTCCCGATGATGCACGGACATAACTCACATCAATATCATCCTCAAGAGCTACTGTATTTGTTGAAACATCTATGTCATCACCTGCTTGTGGCAATTCATTTGTTGTACTTGAATCTGAAGCCCATGTGGTTGCACTTGTACTTATATCATGGCCATCAACTGTTCCAGTTACTGCGATGTTTCCCCCAACATAAACATTTCCTGCTACATTTAGTTTATATGCACCCGGAGTTGTCGTTCCAATTCCAATATTCCCACCTGTTTCATAGATTACCGAGTCGTCAAGCGTGGAGGCGGCTGTGAACTTAGGAATATAGTTGGCGTTACCACTACCACCCACACCACCAGCAGCTTGCCAAGTACCTGTACCAGAAGCATCAGTGGTTAACACGTATCCATTAGTTGCACCCGTGGGCATCTCAAATCCCGTCATTTTAATTGTCCCTGCAACTTCTAGTTTTGCATTTGGACTTGTCGTCCCGATGCCGAAATTGCCATCATTTCTTACAAATACAAGCTCTGTTCCCGATGGATTTTCAATAGTAAAAGGATTTGTGGGTGTAGCAGTAAATCCCCACCATGAATTAGTAGAATGACCTGTTGTAAATTGAAATGTTATTGTAACCCCATAATTTAAGTTTTGGGGAAAGCCTGTAATTGCCACAAAAGCTCCTTTTTGATTTGTTTGTAGCTCGCCATCATCATCCCACTCAAAGGTATCTGGTGTACCCGTACTATCAATACTTATTACATAAGATTTTGATGTAGTCCCGATGAAGGCTCCATCAATACTCATATCTTGATCAGGTCCGGTTAGGGCCAGTGGTCCAAGACCTGTTTTTCCTTTAACATCTAAAACAGCACTTGGAGTTGCTGTCCCGATGCCGACATTACCATCTTCTTGTATTCTGAACAACTCTATCTCTGAACCCAGGCCTGGGGAACCATCTTTAAATACACCAAAAGCCTGGTCATCATCATCATCGTTATTATCAATAACTATATAGTAACTTTTATCTGCTGCATAACCTTCATCCCATGAGGGTGCTGCAAAAGATGTTGTAAAAAACATCATCGCTGCAAATACTCCCAAAACAACTAACAGACCAATTTCTAAAATCGTTTTTCTTCCAACTCTTACTTTTTTCACTTTACTTCCTCCTTTTTCTTTTTCACCCTAAAAGAGCTAGTGACGAAATGGAAAATATTTTTATCTCAAATGATCTTTGAAATAGGTTCTTATGTGTCTTAATCTCCCTTTCTTGAACACTACTCCCTAAGGTTTTCAAATGAAAAGTGTTCTTACGCGAAATCTTTTCATTCTTTTTTAAATTACACTTTAATTGTAACTACTTTATATTAATTAAGATCGTTTAACAAGTTTGTGACAAGTTTGTGACAAGTTTGAGGGTTTAGTATTTATAATGACTTTTTTTCAATCTTAATTTATTAACCTCTCTTGCTATTTTTAATCCATTTGTTGTTAAGAAATATACAAATAGTTTCTTTTTTTGGTTTTCAACTTTTGATTTTTTTCGGTATATATAACCTTTCTCTACATTCTCTTTTAAAATACGTGATAAAAATCCCAGATCACAATTGATCTCTTTTTTAATCCCCATTTGAGTTAGATGTTCTGGAACAATATATGCATTTTCATATTTATTGCAATTTAAAAGATGCAGGAACAATAAATCTTCTTTTGTTAAATCATTTGGGTATTCCTTTATTAAAGTAATTGTACCACCAGCCCCATAGGTTCTTTTCTCTAAAAAGATTTAACATTATATAGATTTATCTCCGATTTTACCATCAAATATGCCAAAATTTCCATATTTTGTTTGGTTATGATATAAGTTTTTGGCATTATTGGAAAAACTTTTAAACTTTTCACTCCTGAATAGGTATAGCTAAAATGGTAGATTATCAGAGATATCTTTCAAAGGTATATCCGAATACGAAAGCAAGGATCATCGCACTCCTGAGTATATCTGCCCCACTATCAGCTAAAAGTATCTATCATAAGATCAAGTACACGAGCCTGACATATCATGCAATTTATAAGGCTCTGAATGAGCTGAAAATGTCCAATGTTTTATTGAAAGAAGGAAATTTATACTCTATCAAGCCAGATTTCTGCAATCAATTGATCGAGCAGATAAGGCATATAAAAGGTATTCAGATACCACCTGATATTGCCTTTGCTGATAAGTTTGACATGATCATCGAGAATATACACATGCTAAGAGAGAGTTTGAATGGGGAGTTTAATATATAGTGAAAATGGAGCCATTTATAGATACCAAGACAACTAAGAAAATGATACTAGATGTACTTATCTTGGATTATCCATTGAGTGTAAGAGATATTCATAAGGAGATTGTCAAGCATTTCAAGCCTCAGGCTGATTACTTTACTATTTATGATGGTGTAAGGACTCTGAGAAAACAGGGTGTGCTGATAAAACATAATCGGAAATATTCGATTAGTCCTGAATGGATTCAGCAAACGCAAGAATTTGTGAATAGGCTTCTTACCAAATACCCCATTGTTGAAGAAAATGAGTTGCTAAAGAACATTGAACAATCGGAAAGCGTTAGGATGCTTACATTTGATAATCCTGATCGGTTTCTTTTTAGAGAGTGATTGTTTAACTTGATGTAGGTATTTGAAAAAATCATACCACCTATCAGCTACCTTGAAATCACACATTTTGTTTGCCTACTGATAATAATTTAATGTGTTATCCCGAAAACGTGACAATAAGTGGAAAAATCATTTTGTACGTTCTATAAACACTGAACAATTATCAACAAAATTTAAATCGTAATTGTTATATTTCGTCAGATTACAAATCATATGAGGTATGATACATTGATCAGCGACGAATCAAAGATCATGAGCTTTGGTGCAGTTGAAAAACCGCCCGAACCTAAACCCGGACAAAAGCCTGCACCGGAGACCCTGGATAATGCGAAAACTCAAGATACCGAAGCTGGCTTGCCGGAGCCGCAGGTACAAAGACAATACACCCAAGAAGAGTTGAGCAAGATATACAACCCATATGCCCCCTCTCCGCCTATGGATCAGTATCAAGTGCAACAGCAGCAGCAACAACAATATCAATCTGATCAATTTCAGCAACCTTATCCGCAGCAGGACAAGGCACCTTATGTTTCGTCAACATACCCTGAGAGCACGAGTTATGATCCTTCAACCGCATATACAACCACTCATGCCCATGCGCCACCGCCCCATCTACCGCCACCACCACAGGTGACACCGTTCCCACCGGCACAGCCGCAGGCACCACCACCCACTATGCCGCAATACATGGGTCAACCAATGCCGCAGCCGTCATATCTTCAGCAGCCGGAGAAAAAAGATAAGAAATTCTTGTTTGGAATTATCATTGTAGTTATAATTGCTGTAATAGCGGTAATCGCCGCACCATTCCTGTTAGGCTACGGGTCTGATGATAATGGAACTTCGGATAATTCTGAACTTGATGATGAAAACATACAGGCAATAACCAGGTCGGAGGAAAGTACCAAGTACTGGACAATTACGATAGACACGGTTACCGCTGATCTTGATTTAAATGATGCAACATTCAAAGTAATAACCGATAATAATGACGTGGAATATATTGTTACCACTGGAGATGCTGATCCAGCCTCGATATATAAAGATGATTCCGTGATCTATCCGTTGACAAAAGGTGGACCCGTTTTGGATCTATCCACCAATAGTACAGTAAACAGCCAATCAAGTTTATCTGATTTTGATGGATGCTACATGATATATGTGGATTCTAATAGC
This sequence comes from Thermoplasmata archaeon, assembly GCA_020696345.1. Classification (GTDB taxonomy): domain Archaea; phylum Thermoplasmatota; class Penumbrarchaeia; order JAEHCK01; family JAEHCK01; genus JAEHCK01. The sequence goes on from JAEHCK010000123.1 coordinate 5,400, forward strand.
GATCTCAAGATAACCGAAGGCGATGCTGTTATAGTCTTCAAAGATTATGATGCCAATGGCTTAGAAGAGATAAAAGAAAAATATCAATTTGGCATATTCTACAACGATAGATTGTTATCTAGTGTAGTTCTATAAAATGCAATATTTTGGTCCCTTCTCTGAATTAGGGCTGATATCATAAATTGTGAATGGTGGATGGTGAATAAACTCGGCCGTTACTTTAAAAGTCTAGGGTGTCCAGGGAGTCACAAAATCAACACCTTAATTCCTAAGCCCTAACTCCCAATATTCGGACTCTCGACTCCCAAGACCCCCAAAACTCTTGACTATAACACAGTGTCCGTGGCTTCGGCGAAAAATCCTAAACGGTTGAAACGTTATTTATTTGCTGAATTCATAATTCAAGCGAACGCAGTTCGCGTATTCACTATTCACGATCTAATGATCATTACCTTTATTAGGAAAAAAGCAATATTTTGTTAGATTTGCTTCAGCCTTTTATATAAATTAGAACAGGCCATAAGTTTTTCCATTCTCATCTATGTCAACATTAATAGATGCTGGTTTGCTTGGCATACCCGGCATTGTCCGCATCTCGCCGCAGAGCGGGTACAAGAACCCAGCCCCTGCTGACGGCCGTATGTCTCTGACCGGCAGTGTGAAACCACTTGGCGCATTTTTCAAGGCCGGGTCGTGTGATAGAGACAGATGCGTCTTTGCAACGCAGATGGGTAATTTATCCAAGCCCCACTCGGTGTAGAGTTTGATCTTTTCCTCGGCCATCTCGGAATATTCTACATCTGCCGCACCATAGATCTCCTTGGCAATTGTCTCGATCTTTTCTTTAATTGAAGCATCATCCGGGTAAAGCAGCTTGAAATTGTTCGGTTTCTCACAAGCCTCCACCACTGCTTTTGCCAGATCGACCGCACCGTCGCCACCATCAGCCCAGGCAGTAACGGGTATAGCTTCTTCCGCACCAGCCTTTATCGCCTCTTCACGGACAGTTTCAACCTCGGCGTCGGTATCCGGTGTGAACCTATTGATACATACGACCACAGGTATACCGAACTTCTTCATGTTCTCTATATGCCTAGCCAGGTTCGCACAACCTTTCCGAACAGCTTCAACATTCTCACCGAACATGACCTCTTTTGGCGGTGTCTTGCCTGGCGGGAAATCATAGCCTCCACCATGCATCTTAAGTGCGCGTATTGTTGCATTGATCACAATACAATCCGGTCTTAAACCGGAAGATCTGCATTTGATGTTCAACAATTTCTCCGCACCGCAATCTGCTGCGAAACCGCTCTCGGTCACGACATAATCTGCGAGCTTGAGTGCGATCCTGTCTGCAATTACCGAGTTGTTTCCAATAGCGATATTTGCAAATGGCCCAGCGTGCATAATGCATGGTACATTTTCTAAGGTCTGTACCAGATTTGGTTTTAATGCATCTTTCATGATCACCGCCATTGCACCTGCGGCCTTTACATCCTCAGCTGTGACCGGTTTGCCATCTTTGCTCTTTGCCACAATAATTCGACTGAATCGCGCTCGCAGGTCTTTCAGGTCATTTGCCAGTGCAAGGATCGCCATGACCTCTGATGCAACTGAGATATCGTAACCCGTGTCACGTGGATAACCGTCTACTTCATGTTTGGATTTTGTGCCCAATGTAATAGTGGTCATTGCGGAATCATTTAGATCAACCACACGCCGCCATGTTATACTGTCCGCGTCAATATTATTTGGATTTGCACGTTTAAAAGTCGGGTGGAAAACCTCGTTATCAACCATGGCCGCCAATAGGTTGTTCGCGGTACTAACTGCATGGATGTCACCTGTGAAATGAAGGTTAATGTCCTCCATTGGCACGACCTGGGAATATCCACCGCCGGCGGCGCCGCCCTTGATGCCGAATACGGGGCCCATTGACGGTTGACGTAATGTGCTGATCACGTTCTTACCTATCTTGGCCAAGCCTTGGGTTAAGCCAATGTTCATAACTGTTTTACCCTCACCTAACGGAGTAGGTGTTATTGCTGTTATATCAATATATTTGCCATCAGGCCGGTCTTTCAATTTCTCTAAAACTTCAAGTTTTATCTTAGCTTTATATTTGCCATAAAATTCAATATCGTTTTCATCTAACCCTATCTGTTTTACAATTTCGATTATAGGTTTCATATTTGCGGCTTGCGCAATTTCTAGATCCGATGGAACTGCTTTTTCTTCGATGATAATACCTCCCATATATATCCTTGAATACCACCTTCATGCCTAATTAACATGCTTGAAGGGAAATCTGCATTGTAATATGATTATATTAAATTTATTATTAAATATGGTAACTAAATTGGAACAAATCCACAGATATTTTGAACAAAAGTTCAACTAATGATTCCTATATGGACAACACTTAAATCAATGGATTTTATTTGGGATATTAATGACTTCTAAAAAAGCCGTGATTCTACTCAGTGGTGGTCTTGACTCGGCTACCACCCTGGCATATGCAATATCAAAAGACTATTCTGTTTATGCCCTGACATTTAATTACGGCCAACGTCATGCACGCGAGGTCGTGGCCGCCAGAGAACTTGCGGCTCATTACAAAATTGAAACACATAAACTTTTGAATCTGGACCTACAAGCTATTGGCAGATCTGCATTATTGGATCACACAAAAGAATTACCCATGAACCGACCCCTGGACAAACTATCCAATGAGATACCAGAAACGTATGTACCCGCAAGAAATATTATCATGTTAAGTTATGGATTGAGCTGGGCTGAATCCATTGATGCAGAGTCAGTATTCATTGGTGTCAATTCGATAGATTACAGTGGTTATCCGGATTGTAGGCCGGAATTCCTATCAACCTTCCAGCATGCTGCAGAGCTTGGCACAAAAACCGGTGTGGAAGGAAAACCGATCAAGCTGGAATTCCCGCTCATAAACTTGACAAAAGCCGAGATAATCAAACTCGGTGTCGAACTTGGTGTGCCATTCGGTTTAACGTGGTCGTGTTACCGCGGTAGCGCAAAGGCTTGTGGTAAGTGTGATAGCTGTCAGCTGCGTTTGAAGGGATTCGAAGAGGCCGGCATTGATGATGAAATTGATTATGATGAAATGTAAAACACAATGTATAAAATTCCAAGTATCAAACTCCAAGCTCCAAATAAGCACCAAATTTCAATCACCGAAATAAAAAGAATCTATGTAGTATCGAGGTATTTGATAATGAAAATAAATGAAATATTTTATTCTATCCAGGGTGAAGGCATATTTATGGGTCTTCCCATGGCATTCGTTCGATCTGCAGGGTGTAACTTACGATGTAGGTGGTGTGATACAAAATATGCATATGAAACTGGTGATGAGATCACAATTGAAATGATCCTTGCTCGAATAAAAGAATATCCCACGAAAAATGTATGTTTAACCGGTGGTGAGCCGTTAGTGCAGAACGAATCTGGCGAATTGATCCGAAAGTTGTTAGATCAGAATTATTATGTATTTCTCGAAACGAACGGCTCGATCTTTCTTGGTGATCTTGACCTACAACCCTCAAATAAACTCAATATTTCCATGGATATCAAATGCCCCTCCTCGGGAGAAGAAGATAAAATGAACTTTGCAAACCTGGACCTCCTTGGTGACGGCGACCAGGTCAAATTCATAATTGCCGATGAAAATGATTATGAATATGCAAAAAAGATCTTGAGGGAGAAATTGTCCGATAGAGACAGACCTTGTAATGTCGTCTTTACTCCCTGCGCTAAAACCGATGATCTTGATCCAAATAAAGATGATCTGATCAAAATTGCAGAATCAATAAAGCGCCTTCGGAAATTGGTCACTTCAGTTAAAACTGATGGCCTGGATGTTAGGGTGCTCCCACAATTACATAAGTTGTTATGGCCTGAAAAAAATAAAGGTGTATAATACCGCTAAACCAAAATACCAAATTGATCATTTGTAGATATTATTCAGGGATCAGGGGTTGCAATTCAGTTGTCTGTTGACAGGGGTTAGAATTCTGATTTTGATTAATCAGATTATATTAAAATGACAAATAATCAGAACTTTTTACCTTTAACCTTTGCCTTTTGACTTTGCATTTTGCAATCTTCAATTTCCAATTTCCTCATTTTCCATTCGACAATAGCTTTTAATGCATCTTCCAGGTCGCGATATGTCACGCCCCATGGTAATTTGTAAAGATTGCCCTCGGCTTCGAATTTCTTTATTGTACAGCATTTGGTCAGGATCGGCCCCGTGCTTGAGATATCGTTAGCCAGTTGGACAGGACATATATTGATGAACTGCGGTTTATAACCATATATATTCAAGAATATCTTGAGGGATAGATCACAGCCGATCAATGTGACATCACTCTTTTTCTCGTGGTCAAGGTCGGGTCTTTCGTCTAAAAATACGAATCTTTTATCGGCGCTCATTCCAGAGGCACGGCATGGGAAAACATATGTGTGATCTTTTTCTGATGGATCTTCCAGCATGGATTCTATGTCTATTATCTTCTCATAGATCTTGATGGGTTTTGGTAGTGAAATGAATTTCAATATATCATTTACAAGAGTTACCAGTTTAGGTGGTGAGGGTGGGATCACTTCCAGAACTGTTACTTCGATGGGTTCTTCAGGTTGGATAAATGATACATGCTCGAATTTGCCTTTTACGATCACGGTTTTATTGGGGTATTCCATGGCCGCACATGTCATTGCTTGCCGGTTCAGCACATCCACATCGGGGGTGCTTAAATATACCGTATTTGCCGGTTTAGATAGGATATCGACACTTTTGATCTTCCAGAACAATCCAGGTCGAGGTGTTTTGCCTATTCGCACAACTGCCCAGGCATCACCATTGTTCAATAATAGATAATCGGTATTTTTATAGATCTTGGTATCCAATAATTCTTGTTCGATTGTGCCGGGTGTTAACTCAAAATCGACACGATGAATACCAACATGTTTGCAATGCTCGGGCATCATGGTATGGTTTCTCCTCTGAATTCTTTTATCTAAAACTATTTATTGGGATATGTATAAAAGTATTATTAATTTAAGGTTCGATGTTTGATGGGATGATAATTTGCTGAATTGATGCTGAACAGATACCCGGCTGAGTTTATGCTGGACAGATACCGGGCGGAGTTTATACTGAACAGATACCAGGCTGAGTTTATGCTGGACAGATGCCAGGCTGAGTTTATGCTGGACAGATACCGGGCTGAGTTTATGCTGAACAGATACCGGGTAGTGTTTATGCTGAACAGATACCGTGCTGGATTGATACTGAACAGATACCTGCGGGGTTGATGCTGAACAGATAACTGGCGGGGTTGATGTTGAACAGATACCAGGATGGGTTGGTGCTGAGCAGATACCGGGCTGGGTTGGTGCTGAGCAGATACCTGGATGGGTTGATGCCGAACAGTTGCCGGGCTGAGGTGATTCCTGGAATTTATTTTTAAAGCTAGGTATCTGTCAATCAACAATCAATCAAGGCATCTATCAATCAACAATTAATCCAGGTATCTGTCAATCAACAATGAATCCAGGCATCTGTCAATCAACAATTAATCCAGGTATCTGTCAATCAACAATTAATCCAGGCATCTGTCAATCAACAATCAATCAAGGCATCTGTCAATCAACAATTAATCCAGGCATCTGTCAATCAATAATCAACCAAGGCATCTGTCAATCAACAATTAATCCAGGCATCTGTCAATCAACAATTAATCCAGGCATCTGTCAATCAACAATCAATCAAGGCATCTGTCAACCAATAACTCATCACTGCCACTGTCAACCGGTAACTCATTATTGCGACTGTCAATCGACATCCAATCAAATTATCATGATATCAATAATGTATCAGATTATTTAAATATCAAAAACAGAATATCTCTAATTCCATGAAAACAGGTAAATCTAATGTCTGGATATACACTAAATATTTAAATTATTGAGGAGGAGGTTTAAATGAATTTCAAAGAGGCTTATATACCTTATGGCGGTTACTGGAGTTCACCGTTTTGCAGGTGGCAGGGAAGTTTTCAAAACGTACATACTGTGAAATTAGCGGCCCAAATGGCCACACGATTTTTTGATGAGAAGAAGATCGACCCGAAATGTTTTGATGAATTGATATTCGGGATCACAATCCCGCAAAAGTCGATATTCTATGGTACACCCTGGTTGGCCGGTCTGATCGGGGCAGACCATATTACTGGTCCCATGGTAGGCCAGGCTTGCGCAACATCTGCAAAATGTGTTGAGCTGGCGTCTGCGGGTGTTGAAACCGGCACGCATAAAAACTGTCTGGTCGTGTGTGGTGACCGCTGCTCGAACGGGCCACATCTGGTTTATCCCAATGTCGAGAACCCCGGTGCGACCGTTGATAAGGAAAGTTGGGTTTGGGATAATTTCGGTCATGACCCATTTGCAAAAAATGCAATGATCCAAACCGCGGAAAATGTGGCAAAAGAGGAAGGGGTTACCAAAGAAGAACAAGATAAGATCACATTTCTACGGTATCAGCAATACCAAGATGCCGTCAAGGACGACCAGGCATTCCAGAAGAAATATATGCTCATGCCTATCGAAATTAAGGATAAAAGAGGTAAGAAAGTGTTAGCTACAGTTACTGGTGACGAGGGCATTTTCCCAACAACTATTGAAGGGTTGGAGAAATTGAGGCCCGTTGTGCCTGAAGGTACGGTTTCGTATGGTACCCAGACGTTCCCGGCGGACGGTAACTGCGGACTTATCGTTACAACACGCGATAATGCGCAGAAATTGAGTACGAAGGATAATGTGAAGATCCAGGTGCTATCCTATGGTGAGGGTAGGGCGAAAAAGGGTTTCATGGCAAAGGCCATAATACCCGCAGGCAACAGGGCTCTTGAAGCTGCTGGAATCACGATACAAGATATTCAGGCGATCAAAACACATACTCCGTTTGCGGTTAACGATGTCTATTTCTGCAGTGAAATGGATATTGATTGGAAGGATATGAATAATTATGGTTGTTCATTAATTTACGGTCACCCGCAGGGGCCCACAGGTGGGAGACTCATAATAGAGCTTATAGAAGAACTGGTGGAGAAAGGTGGTGGCTACGGATTGTTCGACGGTTGTGCAGCAGGTGATACTGGTGCGGCAATCGTGTTCAAGGTTGATGTTGAATAAAAAAATGCTTCGCAAAACGACTAATAAATAACGCACTTTTTTATTAATTCAGATACCGTTAAACGAAAGCGTATTACGGTTTCGAAATTCGTATCGTAACACGTCTAACGTTAAACGGCAAAGAGCCGTTAACCGAAACCGTTGGACGATACGAACATCGAAACCGTTTAACGAAAATGCTATCCTATCAATATATTATTTAAAGACGAAATCGACTGGTTGCATTGAAATTCCAATAGACGTCATAAAAAGATGCTCCGCAAAACAATAATGAGTGACGCAACTTTTTATTAAATAAAAGGATTATAGTCCTGTTAGTATTATCTTCAAGGCCAAGCATGTTTTCTCACTCATAGCTTATATTTAAGATATCCAATACAATATAGAACTTATTAAAGGTGCGGGCCTAGCATTGTACGGCATCGCCATGACAAACGGTGAATTAACACCGGACACGGGTTTCATAGGCGAACAGTTATCCAAGCTTGCGGAAGATGGTACGAATTATTTCTGGGGATTCAATATAGCAGTGGGAATAACTGGAATTTCTCTTTTATCAATAGGCCTGGGTGAACTTGACTTATTTTGGGCGGCGGTATCGGAAACGACTCAAAGTTATGGAGCATTGATCGGTGGTGTTTTAGGTATAATTATCAATTCTGCTTTATTATATTATAATATTCAAGACTTACAAGATGCCTTAGATAGCGGCGACGGGGCAAGGATTACTTATTTAGTGATACAAATTGGGCTAAATATTGCGGGGATCGTACTTAGTTCTCTGTCGCTTCTCGTGACAGCGGGTGTTCTCGCGAGCAACCCAGCGACATTTATTGCCGGCGTTGCATTGGCACTCGTTTCCGTTTGTCTCATAGCTGCCGAATATATTGCTAAGATGTTGGATAAAATACAAGCGGAGGAAGAAATAGATGCAACGAAGGTAGCCTGGGAAGATTTCAACTATTATATTCACCAACATCATTCGAGATACGACGAGTTAATAAAATACGGTCATAGATTTATATATCTTGGTGCAGATTTCGATGACATACTTGAGATCGGTTGGAACGTAATATTATGGACAAGTGATTTATATACACCTACAAAGGCTTGGAAGATCACGCCGGAGACATATTCAGGATGAATGTAGTTTCAATCAACTCTTATGAAATTATATGTATAATATGATAATAATCTTGGATAGACATGGAGAGTTTCATTTGAACATGGATTTGAAAATAAGAAAACAAATAATAACGATTTATTTTGTTTTTTCATTGGTTATTCTAGGCTTTATCAATTTTTCAGTTGTCGATGAAGTTAAAAGTGAGAATACTTCGAGGGCTAGTAAGACCATAATCGTTGATTGGAACGGTAGTGGTGATTATAGTAAGATCCAGGATGCGATCGATAA
>JAEHCK010000062.1 GCA_020696345.1 Thermoplasmata archaeon
AACCCGCACAAGAGCCGAGCACACAACCTTCACTTTCTGCAACCAAACCATACAAACCGGTTGCCCAACAGGTTCAAAAACAGAATTCCGTTGATAATAATTAAATAATTGAAAAAATTAAATAGAATGTCTTGTATATATTCATAATGTCTATATCTATTAACTACTAAATGCCCTTAAAATATGCCCTTAAAAGCCATTTTATATTCAAAATTTAATATTCAACCAATCGAGAGAGGACTGGTGTGCGATACAAATTAAGAGTTACCACAGTATTGATGATCGTAATCTTATTTCTTGTTTTTCATAGTCTAAGTGGACTTAGCGATATAGAGTTCGTAGAAACAAATGAGCCCGTGCTGGTCGATAAATTGGATGGTAATTGGAGCGCAAAATGGGCGTTTAAAAATCCGGATAATTATACCACAACAAATATCGAACTTTCATCAGGTGCGGCGACCTTGCAATTAAATAAACTTAACTTCGTCGAGCACCTTGACCCGGAGTTTCGGAACGGCACCTGGGATGGCCTGGCAGTATCGGGAGGGACAAATCTTGGCCTGGACCTGCGCAGGAATGCATATACTCTAATTGCCGATATCGATAATAATCGTGTGGTGGAGATCGATTACGATAAATGGAACTGGCAATACGGATCAAATACTTCAAGAGGCTTTGGCATAAACCAATTGAAAAGACCACGATTTGCTATACGGATGAATGCAAATAGAACCCTCATAACGGACACCGATAACCACAGGATAATTGAAGTGGGTAGGAACCGTGAGTTTTACTGGCTTTACGGACAAAACGGCAGCGCCGGTTTCGGTGATAACCAAATGGATAAACCATCCTCGGCCATACCTATGGAGAACGGAAATATTTTGATCGCAGATACGGACAATGATTACGTAGTTGAAGTAACCAGGGGTAATAAAAGAATCTGGCAATATGGTTACTCCGATTGGAGCGGGGGCGGCCTCAGCCTATTGGCCAGACCAGCTTACGCTGAAGAGCTGAAAAATGGTAATGTTCTAATTACCGATACATCCAATCATCGTGTGGTGGAAGTGACCAAGGGTAAAACGGAGGTATGGCAATATGGGACCGGCCTGCCCGGGTCCGGTTTCGGGCAGTTGAATAACCCTTATTACGCTACCAAACTGGATACGGGTAATATTATAATTGCCGATACTGGCAACCACCGTGTGATCGAGATCGATCAAAATCTTGGGACAATTCTATGGCAATACGGCAAAACCGGTGTTCCGGGTGTAGGTTCCGGAGATCTTAATATCCCATTATGCGCTGTAAGGTTATCTAATGGGAACACATTGATATCAGATTCGAACAATCATCGCGAGATCGAGGTTACCAAGGGAAAGAACATCGTGTGGCAGTACGGAACTAATGGAACTAAAGGTTATGGAGATAATCAACTGGACACACCGCGGAGCGGGTTGAGGATCCCGAAGGATATTTTGATCGGCACTTTTGCCTCACAGGTCATCGATGGTGAAAAAGAAACTAACTGGACCACAATAAGTTGGAGTGAAAGTAAACCTTCAAAAACTAATATATTACTTTCCACCCGCACGGGCGATTCGCCGTCCCCCGAGGCAGGAAAGTGGTCTGAATGGTCACCGGTGTATCGGGACTATAAAGGCGAGGTGATCACTTCACCAATGAATAGATATATTCAATATGTTGTGTTCTTTGTAACCCTGGACCCAAATGTCACACCAACCATCAAAGATGTTGTTATCCATGGAAATCGATACGAGGGTTTGGGTCAGTTGGTCACTGGATTTTTTACGCCATCGGGGTTGTTGGGCTGGAACAGGCTCACCTGGAATTGCGAGCTTAACGGTCAAATTATCAGATCATATTATTCGGTCAGTTCGACCTCGGCCTGGCGTAATGTACCGGTTGGTGGCGATCTTACGAGTGTTCCAATAACTACCGGCAAGATCAGGTTCAAATTCGAAATATCGACCACGAATCTATCGATCTCGCCGGTTCTAAACGATTTCACTCTTAATTTTGCGCGTCTGGGTGGGCTGGACAGAATCGAGATCTCACCAAACCCGGTAAACGTAAGTGCAGGTGAAGAAAATGTTTTTACAGCAGTTGGCTATGATCTGTACGGTCGTGTGCTCGATATCTTACCCGAATGGAGCGCCGATGTTGGTGACATAGAAAATGGCATATTAACTGCCCATACGAAGGCCGCTACGGGCTTTGTGAATGCTACAGCAAGCGGTGTGGCCGGTAGTGCAGCAGTCAATGTACTGCCCGGTCCATTGGATCATATCATGGTCACACCGGCAGATGTCGAGGTGATCGCGGGCGAATATCAGGCTTTCAACGCTATGGGCTATGACCGGTATGATAACATCTTACCGATCGAACCGATCTGGGAGACTGATGTTGGTACCATGGAAGATAACCAGCTCAAGGCACAGAACTTTGCGGGGTATGGCATTGTGAGTGCGGTAGTTGACCTGATCGAAGGGAACGCCAATGTAACGGTCAAGCTCAATGAATCAACACATCACCCGCCCGAAATAATATCGAAGGTGCCAGACCAGCTAAGACCTGAAGACTCCGAACCGTGGATGCTAAATCTAGCTACTTATGAATCTGATGATGAGGATCCGGGTAACAAGCTATATTGGTTCATTACCGATGTGGACGAATCGTTGTACACTGTGACCGGGGCGTATTCTGAAGCAGATGTGCTCACATTCATTGTCGAACCAAACGCATTTGGCAGTGATCTGGCAACGTTGTGGCTGACCGATAGTGATAATATGACCACCAGCCAGCCGTTATGGGTGAATATCACACCCGTTAACGACAAACCGATAATTGGAGATATACCGGATATCTCCATACATTACGAGGAAACTTACATTTTTGATTACTCTAACTATATTTATGACGTTGAAACCTCTGATAATGGGCTAATGCTTGAAGTGATTGAACCCAGAGGAAAAAAATATACTGCCGTTAACGGTATGAATGTGAGCTATAACTACCCGGAAAGTATGTTTGGTGAGAAGATCATGTTAACTTTGATGGTCTCTGACGGTTCCGCCAACGCACAAGAGATTTTCGAATTAACTGTTTCAGATAATCATGCACCCGTACTAAAAATGCAATTTTCAGATATTTACATGTCCGAGGGCGAAACTAAACAATTCATATTTAACCTCGATGAATACTTTACCGACCAAGATGGCGACACATTATCATATTTCTTCAATGCACAAAATTTAGCGGTGAGCGTTCATGAGAACCATTCGGTTTCAATTTCGGCAAATACTTTATGGTCCGGGACTGAAACAATTACATTTCGAGCAATGGACCCGTTCGGTGGCATGGCCGAGGGCCACCTGAAAGTGATCGTGGCTCAAGTAAATCAACCACCAGCCATTTCGCCGATTCCAGAGATATTCGTACATTATGATTATGATTACAATTTCAATTTATCTCAATATATATCCGATCCCGATAATAAGACCAGAGACCTTGCTATCTGGACTTCAGATGAAGATCATATTAAGTTCCAAACATCGGATAATATGCTAATGATCATGAATTATCCGAAGAAATTGCTCGGTCAATCGCTCTGGATAACTATAAATGTCTCCGACGGTCTTGAGATGACCTGGGCGAAGTTTCGTGTTCATGTGACCGATAATTTCCCACCCGAACTGATAAAGAAATTGGCTGACGTCAGCTTTGAAGAAGATTCTTTTTTACAAAATGTATTCAACCTGTCAGACCATTTCAACGATAAAGATGGCGAGAAATTAACATATTCTTTCATATTAAATGAGAATGATGAAGATAATATCACAATTAGCATTGATGCAAATAGCTCAGTAAATTTTGTCAGTAAAAGTGATTGGTATGGAGAATCTTTCGTAATATTTAGTGCAAAAGACCATACAAATGCATTTATCCAGAGTGGGCTACGTGTAGTGGTCATCCCGGTGAACGATGTGCCTGAGATTGAACCGATACCGGTTCAAAAAGGCAAAGTTGGCGAGCGCTGGGTCCTGGATGTCGAACCTTACCTATCCGATGTCGATAATAATGTAACTGAACTCGAGATCTTCATCGATAACGATCTAGTAACCGTAACTGGGAAACAACTTACCTTCGAAGCAGACAGAGCAACCAGAACAACGATTAAAATATTGGTGTCAGACCACAATCTAAATAATACTGGTGAGATTGAATTGATAATATCGGGTGCCGAGACCGCCCAAACTCAGGACTATATGGATATTATTCTGATCTTATTGGTCATTATTGCAATGATCATTATTATACTGACAATTATAGTCACTCGCAAGCGTCGAGGTAATTTCGTTATTACCGATGCATTCCTTATACACAAAAGCGGGATATTGGTCAAATATAAAGGAACCACGATCAAAGGCGATAGTGACGAGGATATAATAAGCGGGATGCTCACGGCTGTACAATCGTTCATCACAGATAGTTTTGCAGAGGGTACCAAGGGTGAAAATGTAGATTGGAGCTTAAACGAATTGAAAATGGGTAACCGTGATATCATGATCGAACGCGGCGAAAATACTTTACTTACGGTGATCTACAAAGGCGAACCCGGTCAAAGGCTGAAAGAGATGTTATCAGATACACTTAATAATATCGAAACTAAGTATGGCGTTATATTATCAAAATGGGATGGTAACTATAAATATTTGGATGGTTTAGAAGAAATGGTGTCCCAGATTCTAACGCCCGTTCAACCAAGTAAAGGCTCGATCAAAGAGCCAACAAAACCACCAATGTTACCAGCACAGTCAGATCAACAACCCATACCAATAATTGATCGAACGGCCAAGCTCGATCAAACATCAACTCTAGAAGTGAAACCTGAAAAAACTAAACAATTACCATCATCTATTCAAAAGCAGTTGAAAGCATTGCCACCGCATAAACCACAAGAGCCTCAACAACCTCAAGAATCCTTAAAACCTAAAAAATCTCAGCAATCTATCCCAGTAAAAAAACAAAAGGCGCCCCGGAATCAGACGCAAAACAAGAGCCAGAACAGGAACAAATAGAAGATCTGGAAACAATAGAAGAACTTGAACCTATTGAAGAACTAGAAACTATCGAAGAACTGGAGCCTGAGACTTGTGACAAATTGTGACCCCTAAATTGTAACCCCTAACCCCTGAATTAACTCACACACTCCTCACTCTTCCACTCACACTAATCAATGTCCATAAACAATTCATTAATAATGAATTAATGATGCAGGCGCCGGGATTCGAACCCGGGATGAAGGCTTGGAAGGCCTTAGTCCTACCAGGCTAGACCACGCCTGCACAAAATTCAGTCATTCAGTCGAGAGTCAATAGAGTCCAGGGTAAAATATCTTGACTCCCCGACCCATCGACTCTAGACTCTTTGACTCTTGACCCTAAAACGCTATTATTGAAGTTCATTTGTAATTTGTTATTTTTTAATTAATATGCGGGCCCGCCGGGATTCGTAACCGGGGGGTTGGAATTCCGATTTATAATCAATTTACCATAGGAATTCCAAGCTCCAACAAAAATAAGAAGTCTTTATTATTATATCTTATTTTTGTGTAGGGTTCGAATCCTACTTGCATATTCGTTCCTATATATACTTACGCGAGCCTGCCGGGATTCGTAACCGGGTCGTAGAAATTCCGAGTATATATGTTTACTAATAGGAATTTCTAGGGCAGAACAAAATAAGATTCCAGCATAAGTTTTTCTTATTTTGTTCTAGGGTTCGAATCCTCTGATCTTGTTCGTTCCCATATATATTTATGCGGGCCCGCCGGGATTCGAACCCGGGTTACAGGCTCCGGAGGCCTATGTGATATCCAAGCTACACCACGAGCCCTTGATATTATATAAAAAAATAAAAATGCTTCGTAAAAGGAGTGGTTATAATATGGGCAATTTTTTTATTTCTTTTTGAACTCAGTATACCCGCATTTACCGCATGAGACTCTATTCTCGTGTACTGCCATAAATACACCATTGCCACATTTCGGGCAGTATCTATGCTCCTGAACCAATTTATTATCATCAATAGTGAATAATTTGTACCGTTCATATTTTTTTGCCATTGTATTCCACCAATTTTTTTTCTTTACTTTATTCCTTTTTTTGGTTTAGATTTTTCGCGTTCGGCACTGATCAAGTTATTACGCATCAGAATGTGTTTATGTTCTATCGCTTTTGCATTTTCATCTGATTTATAGATCTTTGCCAGACCGATTGTTTCCGACCTGCCGAAGACTGCTTTCATATTATCTATCACAATGCAACCATTTTTAACATCCATCCGTTCTGCCAGACCTGCACGCACTTCATTTCGTTTTGGTGTGGACTCGTTAGGATGTTTAACTTTGAAAGATACTTCTATGCGTGATAATAATGCGTGATCCTTTTTCTCTAACACCTCTATTTCCATAGTTTTTAACTCTCCTTAACCATTAATTTCAAAGCGTTTTTTGCTGTATGTTGGTTTTGCGAATTAACCCACGCAAGCACCAATCCACGGTTGGGGTAGCCATAAACTACTACCGCACCGGGTGGTCCCAATAACATACATGGAATAAATGCCAGATCTTCCTCACCATCTACTTCTATTCGTACTGAAGCCGGCTCGGAAAGTCCATGTTCGATAGCCTTCCAAAGTTCGTCTGTTATCATACCCGCGGGGTTTGTTACTTTAATAACTTTCTCGCCTATTTTGCTTACCTCTTGTTTTAATGCTTGATCTTTTCGACGTTGAGTTTGGAAATCCACTATTGCTAGTTTTATATTATAATGATGTTTATGAAGTGTGATTGCCGATTCGTCACCAACTACCAGACAGAGCACATTTTCATCCAGCTCCGAATTCAACTCGGCCTCAGTTACAATCTTGCCCAGTGGTTCTCGTAACCGCATACGCAAAGTTGCCGGAAGTTTATACACTTGGCCACACTCATTTTACTTTTATTGCAAATCTTCCATTCATTCGAATATTCATTTTTTGTGCTATTTCTGAGCGTGAAAAATCCAAGATCACAATATAGCCCTGCCATTCTTTAGAAAGTTCACTATTACAATTTGGGCATATATCCTGTTCTTCCACAATCATATGACAATTTCTACATGCTTTCATTCAATCACTTAAGGTTATCGATCTTTAATAATTTTAATAATTCTTATTTCTAATTCTCTTTGGTTAGTTATTTCTTTCTACCCTTCCTTTTCGACCCTTTTTTCTTTCCTTGTTGTATTATTTTGGGTTTAATTACTCCTGCACGTATTAACCGGTCTTCTTCTAACCAATCGATCTTACCCAGCCCCGGCTGGCGCATTGTCAAACCGATCTTGCTTTCTCGCGGGTTACGTTCATTAATACTAACCGCCACAACACGGGCGCGCACGCGATCACCTACACGCAACTCGCGCTTGGATTCTTTCCCAACCAGTCGCTCGTTCGTAAGGTCTACATCTATACGGTCATCCATGATCTGACTGATGTGTAATAAACCGTCCAGCGGTCCAAAGCGGATGAACGCACCAAATTTCAATATCTCGCACACCGTACCCTGAACAATCTCGTGTAATTCCGGTTTGAATGTCAACGCTTTAAACTGTACGTGTTGATACACACCACCATCGCCGTGAACTATCCGGCCGCTGCCGTTTAATAGAATCTCAGCAACTAATACAATCAAACTATTATCGTATGTCATTTTTCCTTCGAAATTCTGGTGGGTTAACAGTTCAATTATTTTCGTCAATTCATCAGTTTTATCACTGAGCATATCCGGTGGAATTCGAACAGTATCTATCATATCTATAATCCGATACATTGGTTCAGGCCTCATTATTTGTATTTATATCTAATATAAATAATTAGTCAAATATGATTTGGGTAAATAAAGTTTAGGGAAATACCTCTTATAATATTTAATATTGTATCTAATAAAATGGCTAATTTATCAATATTTTGAAATAATGCTGCTCTTGATCAGAGAAAAGATCCTATAAATATGATGTAACAACTTTTATAAATAATAATGGTAATGGGGTGGCAGGTTTTTTGAATGCCACGCAAACCAAGCATTATGTATCGCGAAAGTCGAAGTCAAGCATATACTAGACGTAAGTATATGGGCGGTGTACCACTTAGCCGTATCGCTCAATTCGATATGGGTAATACTAAAGGTCAGTTTCCAGTAAAGATATCTCTAGTAGCAAAAGAAAACTGTCAGATTCGCCACGTGGCTCTTGAATCTGCACGTATCGCCGCAAATAGACATATGATGAAAAAAGCTGGCAGTCTTGGATTTCACTTGAAAATCCTATTATTTCCACATATCGTTCTTCGTGAGAATAAACAGGCAACGGGTGCCGGTGCAGACCGTGTCTCTCAAGGTATGCGCCAGTCATTTGGAAAGGCTGTGGGTACTGCCGCTAGAGTTAAACATGATCAGCGCATCCTCACTATTAGGACTTCTAAGGCGTTTTTTCAAAATGCTAAAAGGGCACTGCATCGGGCCAGCATGAAATTACCCACGCCTTGTTATATCGTTATTGATAAAGGTGAAGAATTGGTATCATAACACACACTTTTTTCAAACTTCTATTCAAAAATCCTTTATTTTGAAGATTTCAATGCCTTGTTCCTGACTTTGAATAGGAAATATACTTTTAATAAACGATAAAATTATTATATATAACTGTTATAAGTATTATATTGATAATGCGGTATAGGTAATTGTATCTATCATTATTCAATTCAATCTAAATAAATAACCAGTAACATGGTGAGAACAATGTTTACAAATACAGTTAGAGGGTTGGATAAGTTATTTAATAATGACATCAAAGCACCTAAAATTATCCTGGTATCAGGTAGTCCTGGTTCAATGAAATCCAGTTTCACTTATGAATTATTAACAAAATATGTAGAGAATACTGGTGAGTTTGGGTTATTTGCCACCCTGGAAGAAACTACGGAAAGTCATTTGAATAACATGGAGAGTATAGGTATAGCTCCACATACGAATCTTCAGGTGACCGATTATACGGATTTTAGGGGTGAGGATGAAGAACAGGTGGATTATTTAATGTTCACCGAAAACATGCTAAAATATTTCAAAGAAAAACACGGAAATAAATTCACTACTTTTGCATTTGATTCTCTTGGTGCGTTGTACTCTTTGATGCAAAATAATGGTAATGATATGAGGCGGCGGATGTATTTATTCTTTAAAACATTACGTGAGTTGAACCTTATTTCATTAATAATCATAGAACGTTCAATTGATGGTGAATCGCATCTTTTAGGTAACGAAGGTTTTTTATCTGATGGAATACTTGTAATGGGATTGAAGAGAAAGCAAGGTAGGATCGTGAGATATTTACAAATAGAGAAGATGCGTGCAACCTCACATTCGATGGAAGCACATGCGATTGAAGTAGGAGACAGTGGTATCCAAGTTCTGGGACCGATCTTCGATTAATGTAAAATGGGAAGAGAATATAACTATGACACCTGATTTTAAGCGGGAGGCTTATCTAGCAACACAAAAGGAAATGATGTCACAATTAACTGACCTTTTAGAAGAATCAAAGATCAAAAAGGAACCCGAGGAAAAGAAAGAAAAACCTAAAGAATCTAAAGAAGATACAAAATCAGAATCAGAGCTAAAAGATCTATCCGAATTGGCTGTAGAATTACAGTCACGATTTGAAAAGAAATTTGGTGAATCACCATCAGAAACAACACTGGAGTTGGATGAAAACCCAGATACAACAGAGATTTTGATGAAAGGTCAGGAAGAATTAAAAGAACCTGAGCCTACGCCCGATCCCGAACCTACACCCGCACCCGAGCCTACAATTGAACCCACGCCCGATCCCGAACCTACACCCGCACCCGCACCTGAGCCTACAATTGAACCTACACCAGAGCCCACGCCCGAGTCCACACCCGAGCCCATACCCGCGCCTGCACCCGCATTTACAATTGAGCCCACGCCCGATCCCGAACCTACACCCGCACCTGAGCCAACAATTGAACCCGCACCCGAGCCCGCACCCGCACCTGAGCCAACAATTGAACCCACGCCCGAGCCTACGCCCGATCTCGAACTTACACCCGCACCTGAGCCCACACCCGAGCCCGCACCCATACCTGCACCCGCATTTACAATTGAACCCACGCCCGCGCCTGCACCCGCATTTACAATTGAACCCACGCCCGCGCCTGCACCCGCATTTACAATTGAACCCACACCCGCACCTGAGCCCGCACCCATACCTGCACCCGCATTTACAATTGAACCCACGCCCGCGCCTGCACCCGCATTTACAATTGAGCCCACACCCGCGCCCGCACCTGCACCTGCACCTGAACCAACTTTCGAGCCCGTACCCGCACCTGCACCTGAACCAACTTTCGAGCCCGTACCCGCACTTGAGCCTACAATTGAACCTACACCAGAGCCCACGCCCGAGTCCACACCCACGCCCGAGCCCACATCCACACCCGGACCTACAATTGAATCCACCTCCACCCAACCATCAACACCAACCACATCTACTCAATATGAAATACCGACCGTTCTAAAAGTGCAAAAGAGAATAGTTAGGTTACCAAAACAAAAAAAATTATTACAGGAAATCCAACCAATTGAAGAACCGACCATAACTAATGAAATAATTTCCAAAGATATTATGCAAGGTTTCAATATTATTCAACAAATGCCTGACGATATCAATTTTCAGAAAGAGATCGATCTGCTCAATAACGCCAATATGGCATTGAAATCAAATTTATTGACCGACGCCCATAAGTTATCTAGCCAGGCTAACGATCGAATTAATTTCATTTACGATCAATTCATAACTTCATTAAAAAGGCTCAATATAATTAAAACTAAGATATTGAATGTGCAATCCAAAGGTATTGAGGTATTATCTATCATTCAAACCTTCAACCAGGCAAAGGATGCTTTGAAAAATTGCGATTTTGATAGTGTCACAACCAATTTAGAGTTATGTGAATCATTATTGAGAAACACAGGGAATATTTAGGATTTAAATATATTAATCCAAATAATTAATTTAATACATAAAAAGAGGGTGAACAGGAAGAATCTGACATGAATTCCAATAACGCTGATACTGAACAAAATAAGCAGGAGAAGAGATATGATCTTTATAAAAATGCTCTGAAACGGGCCATCAAAGCGGGTGCAGAAGATATCGATGATGACCTGATACTTAATGAATTATGTAAGACCTTAAAAATAGATAGCCAGATGCACACGAAATTATTAAAAGAAGTTTTGAAGGAAGAAGAGGAACTGGAGAAAAAAACAAAAGAGTCGAATTTAAAGATCTCACGAGTGGAGCAGCAAATCTCAGATCTGAAGAAGAAAGAAATGAATGTAAGCCCACTCGAAGATATATTAAAAAACGCACGCAGGGCTAAGAAAAAAAAAGAGTTTGTTGAGTTTGATTCATATATTACTGAATGTTCAAATCTTGCAAAAGGTCTCACACGACAAAACAAGATCATTAAACAGATCGAAGGTGTTAAAAAGATCATCGAAAAAGCTGAGAAATTGGGTGCTAATGTAAAAAGTTTAAAGCAATTGGTCAAGAGATCCGAGTCCCATTTAAAAAAGAATGATTTTACCAATGCATCCAAATTGGTTTCAGAGGCAAAGAAATCATCTGTAAAACTTCGCAAGTTCAGTTCTGCTAAACGGCAGATAATGAAATTATTGTCAACCCATGAGAAGGCCAAGAAAATATTTGATGTATCTGAGTGCAATGCACTTGTAAAGCGAGCCCAACACGCCTTGAGTGAAAACGATTACACGGCAATGGGCAAGGCAATAACGGCGGCGAAAAAGGCACTGTTAGCCTCTAAACGACATTATATTGCAACCGAGAAGGTTAATAAAATTCGAAAACTCGTCAAAGAAGAATTAGAGGCAGGGATCGATCTAGATAAGATCAAACCCGAAATAAGCCTGCTGGAACAATATTTAAAACAAAAAGAATACACGAAATTAAACAAACAAACCACGAACATTCGTAAAGCCCTTAACGATGCTAAGAGGTACAAAAATGCCGGGGATAATATTATTGAAGCACATAATGCAATTGAAAATGCAAAAGTAGCTGGAAGCTCGGTAAAGACCGCCTCGAGATTATTGAGTCAGGCTAAGGGTGCATTAAAAAAGAAAAAGTTTGTATTGGTTCATAAATATGCACGCTCTTCAATCAAAATTGCAAAAGATGGGATGAGAACCGCAATTCGTAGAAAAGCCTCGAGTGCAATATCTTCAGCTAAATTCTTAATTAAAGATATTAAGGGTTTTGGTGTAGATATTCGTGAAGCTGAAGAGATACTATCAAAGGCGGATTTGGCTTTTAACAAAAAGGATTTCGAAAATGTAAATAAGTATGCGCAAGAGGCAGAAGAACTCGCCAAAAGGGTTTTTGAAAAGAAAAAGAAAGATTACATGAAGAAAGGAATTCAGGAGACATTAGTAGCTGTTAAACTAATAGTTGAGAAATTAAAAGAACAACATGTAAATACGAGTAAGATCGAGGATCTATTCTCGCAAGCAAGTTCGAAATTGAAAACAAACGAGTTTGAAGCTGCGGAAAAAATTGCGAATAATGCAGAGGAGATCGCGCGTGAGGTCTTTGAACATGTAAAAAAAGAAAATCTAATAGAAAATGCATATAATGGTGTCGAAAATCTGAAAGAGCTTTTGGAAAACGCTAGAGATTTGAAAATTGACAATTCCACCATTCAAATGTTTGAATCCGAATTGAATAACGTGGAAAAGTTGTATGAACAAAAGGACTATGAAAAAGTTATCGATAAAACAACTGAACTTAAGAAAAAAGTTCTAGATATCCAAAATGATGCATTGGAAAGTCGCATTCAAAAGAAGATCGAATGGACAGAGAAGTTAATTACAAAAGCAAAGAATGCGGGTGTAGACCTATTAAAAGCAGAAAAAATTATGGATGATGTTAAAGATAATTTCGATAGTGGTAATTTTACAAAAGCCGAGGAACTTTTAGAGCACTGCAAAAATATAGCCAATGATGAGTGGAGCCATTATCGGCTTACGGAATCCTCATCCGCCATCGGCGGTGTTGAGCAGATCATATCAGAAGCAATAAAAGCCAAAGTGGATTTGACACAAGCACGTGAATTGTTGACGGAGGCGCATTACAAATTGGATTCTCAAGATTTTGATGGAGCCAATGATCTGATTTCCAAGGCTGAAACAATTGCTGAATCTCAGTGGCATGCACATCGTATTGGGCAAACAGAGAAGTCGTTGGAGAATCTCAAGAAAATTTTAAATGACCTGACAACCACCACGGCTGACCGTGACGCGCAGGATACAGCTAATTTAAAAGATTTTCAAAGGTTGATCGATAAGGCTGAGGAGAAACTCAACCAGAGCGAGTTGGAGGTTGCAAACGAATATATCAATCAAGCCAATGTGATCTCATCGAATATCTTGCATAACGAACTATGGAAAACTCATTCAAATAGGATAGATAAAAATCAGTTATTAATTGTCAAGCTGAAAGAGAGCGGCATTGAATCCGCTGAACTGGAGAGCCAATTGGTTTTAATCCAAGAGTTCTTCGCTAATAAAGATATTCATGGTGTTGAAGAAAATCTTGATCATCTCGAGAATAAGATTCACGAGTTGTTCATTGAACGACGTGCCGAGATCTCTACCGGACTATTGCACCAAACCAGGGAGACCATTGGTAGCACCAGGGAGATCGGTGGGAGTGTAGTTAAAGCTGAGGAGTACCTATCTGATGTAGAGCGGTTATTGATTGAAGATGAGTTTGATATCGTTGACGCCCAGGAGTTATTATCCAAAGCCGAACATGAGGCAAAACAATCCTGGACACAACGAAAGACCGAGATCGCCAAGGAAAGTGTAACTTCTACACAGACGTTGATCAAGGAGACGCAAGAGCTTGGTGTGGATGTGCATGCTGCTGAACAATTATTGAACGAAGTTGAGGAGATGTTCAAGGATGATGATTTTAATGCAATTAATGATAACTTGAAAAATATTAATGAAGAACTTCTGGCTTCACAACACGAACAAAAAACTAAGTTGGCCACAGAAGCTGTAACTTCTACGAAAGCATTACTGGATGAGACGCGAGTAAAGGGAATTGAAGTAGGTGAGGCAGAAGATCTGTTAGGGCAAGCAGAAAGCATGTTTGACAAAAAAGACTTTGATGCGGTGGACCGTTATATCCGACTTGCTGAAAATGTGATCAAATCTTCGCAGATCGAATTTACCATTGGAGCGTCTGAAAAACTTATTGCATCAACCTGCACTAAGATCGACGAGGGTCGTAACCAGGGGGTTGATGTGACCGAAGCACAACAACTATTACAACTAGGAGAGATCAAATTAAGGGAAGGTGATTTTCAGGGTGGTTATGAGTGCCTGCAAAAGGCTGAAGAGTTGGTAGGGATTTCTCAGGCCGAACTTAAAAAAGATGAGACGTCCAAGTTGGTATCATCCACCCGGGCCAAGATCGATGAGGGACGAGAACAAGGTGCTGATGTTACAGAGGCTGAAGAGTTGTTAAGACAGGCAGAGAATATGCTATTGACCGAATCCAATTTTGAATCCGTAGGAAACTTGATCGAGGAATCACAAGTCTCACTGGCGTCATCCTGGGATCATTATCATTCTCAAAAATCGCTTGATGGGTTATCAAAAATACGCGAGAAGACCTCAAAATACAGATCACTTGGTTTAAATGTAACAGATACCGAAGTGCAATTAACCCGAGCCGAACAGGAGTACCAGGGTGGTAATTTAGATAATGTGGATCAATTATTGGATCAGATCGGTGAAAATCTAGAACAAGAACATGAAGAATTTTATTCCACCAAAGTTGCAGCACAGTTAGACGAAATAAGATCATTAATAACCCAAGCAAAGGAAAAACACCTGGACGTTAACTCTGCAGAGGAATTACTCAAGCTTGCAATTAGTGAAGTCGGTAATAAAAATTATAACCAGGCGGAGAATCTGGCCAATTCCATAAAAAATAGCCTCACCAAACTGTTCGAAGATGTTGAGAAAGTAGAGACCGAAGAATTAATAAATATGGTTAAAACACTGATCTCCGATGCAAAGGCACTAAATATAGATGTCAACCCTGCCGAACGATTATTTAGACAAGCACAGGCATTGTTTAAAGCTCAAGAATTCACCAGCTCACGTGAATATGCCCATAAGAGTGAGGATGTTTTAAAGTCATTGGCAGAGAAAAGTATCAAAGATATTCATCCGCATTTAACAGTGAAAATAGATGCCATAGGGATGATAGCAAATAAATGGAATAAATGTATAATACAACTTTCAAATGAAGGTAAGATCAAGGCACAGGATATTGAGATTGAACTCAAAGGTGATTTTGAGGTCAAAGGAATAAAGAATGTACCTGTGGTTGAAAGTGAGGAAAATTTTGAACTTGAACTGGGATTAAAGACGAAAAAGATCGGTGAACTACCAGTAAATATACAGATGAAATGTTATCGACCATTTGATAGAAATGAGTATAATTTTATTGATACTATTAATGTTAATATCCAAGAGGTTGGCCGTTTCGTAGTTCAAGATGTTTTTTTAATTTATGAAGATGGTAGTCTGATCGTGCGAAAGACCCGAGGATTTCATGATATGGCCGATGAGGATATATTCAGTAGTATGCTGGTCGCAGTACAATCCTTTGTCTCGGATTCATTTAAAAAAGCCAGTGGAGAAGGACTTAAACGGCTAGATTTTGGTGAAAATAAAGTTTTAATAGAACGCGGCCATAAGTTTTTCCTGGCAACAGTTATCGAAGGAGCCGAGCCAGGCATATTATTATTGTATATAGTTGAAACCATTGATCTGATCCAGAAGAAATTCGGGGACATTCTTGAAAACTGGAATGGTATTATTAATGAACTGGAAGGTATTGGTGATATAGTTGAAAGATTACTTAATATATCCAGCATAGAATACACGAGTGTAATGGATCTACCGGAAGAGAAGTGCACGATCTCAACGGTGAAATCAATGATCTCTGAAGTGAAAGAATTGGGTATTGATACTTCCAAAGCTGAACAGGAGCTGCAAAAAGCTCAGACTATGGTGGAAAGCTCCGATTATTCTACGGTCTGGGACCATGTTCAGACCTCCAATGAATTGATCCGTGAAACCAGGCGTAAACATTACTACGAAGATGTAAAGTCTTCGATAGAACATGTGAAAAATGAGATCACTCAAGCCAAGGCAATAGGTGCAGATGTGGCTTCGGCAGAAGAGACATTTAATAAAATGAAAGAATTGGTCCAGACCGAGGCTTATCCGGAGGTGCTGCAGCTCGCTACTACCGCAACAGAGGTCACTCAACAGGCGAAATATGGAGCTGAGGTTAAGAGATCATTTGATAACCTGAACAATAACATCACAATTACAGCCGCTTGGGGCATCAATACTTCAAGTGCAAATACACAAAAAGAACAGATCAATGCCATATTGGAAAAGAATGAGTTTGGGTCCGCAGAAAAAAACATCCAGGAGGCGACCGAGCAATTAAAATTGGCGGTGATCAATAAACCCATGGAAGCATTACCCGTTGTTGCAACTTTAAATCAAGATCTGGAAGATCTTAAAAATTACGGCATTGACACCAAAGAACCTTCAGGACTGCTGCACTCTGCGAAACAGGCGATAAACGATGGGGACTTTTCATCGGCTAACGATCTTTTCTCGCAAGTTAAGGAGAAATTATCGACTAAGAAAAATAATTATTTTCAGACAAAAGCTTCAGAAACCATCTCCTCAGCCAATACCTCAATTGGTGAACTGCAGAAAATGAATATCAATGTCGATTCTGCAACTAATTTACTGTCACAGGCAAAAAATAATTATGATGAAAACAAATTTGAAAATGCTTACGAGTCAGCAATTGAAACCCAAGACATATTGGAAGATATGTCACATACCCATCAATCAAAGCCCATTTTAGAAACCATTTCTTCAGCGGAGAAAATAATCTCGGTTGCATTGGCACGTGGCGTAGACCAAACAAAGATACAACCAATCGAAGAGCTGATCAAAAACACACGAAATGCACTTGACGAACGTGATTATAAAACCGCTGGTGACTGGGCTATACAGGCCAATACAATTGCAATGGATGACCTAAGCACAATAAAAAAAGAACATGAAGCACTTAAAGCACAATTGGATTCAACTATGTCAGCGATCACATCAACTAAGAACCTGGGGGCGGATACTACAGAAGTAGAATCTCTAATGGACCGGATAAATAAAGTACTGGATGAGGGTGATATTGAAGCTACAAAAGAATATATGAAAAATATCCAAGGCACTCTTGAAAAACTACAAATACCTTATCAAACTCACTTCTTATCCAACGAGATAGCGAAAACCGAACAATATATAACCGAGACCAAAGAGAAAGGGATAGACACCTCCGAGCAAGTGGAATTGTTGAAGAGTGCAAAAATCAAAGTAAAATCCGAAGATTTTACGTCTGTGGAGGTGATCTTAAAAAATATACGTGAAGTACTGGATCATGCGAATGAAGAATATCGTGCGGTTGTGATCTCAGAGACGATCCAATCCACATACAAATTAGCAACCGAGGTTAAAGAAATGGGCGTCGAGGTTGATCATGCATTCGAACTGTTGAAACAAGCCGAAGTCATGCTGGAAAAAAAGAACCTTGATAATGCCGAGGGATTTGCCACCAAAGCATTGAATACCACCGAAGAAGTTAAGAAACTATTCTTATCGAGAGAGACCAGTGAACAGATCTCCAAAGCCGAGCATGATATAAATAAGGCGAAAGGTGATAACTTGAATACAATTGACGCCGACCGGTTATTGAACCAAGCCAAGTCATATTTTGAATCCGGAGATATGAAAAACTCAAAGCATTATGCCATCAACGCGCAGCAATTGGTCAGTCAATTAAAAGAAAAAACATTCGAGGCTGATGTTAAAGAAAAATTTGCAGATATAAAGCTGTTATATTCGGAAATGAAGAATTTGGGTGCAAATGTTACGGCAGCAGATGCACCAATAATGCAAGCACAGGCATCTTTGAACCAAGAAGAATTTAAAAGTGCACTTACCTATATTGAACATGGAAAGACAACACTGGATCAGATCAAGCAGCCTTACATAGTAAAATTAGCAACATCGGCTGTTCAGAATGCAAGAAACGTTATTGCAAATGCTCGAAATTACGGGGCTAATATAGCCGAAGCAGAGATCATATTTAATCTAGCACAAAATATACTTTCTTCGGGGGATTATTATTCGGCTGAAGAAAAGGCAAAACATGCCGAAAAACTTGCAATAGAGGCACAAAGAAAGTATTATGAGAATTACATTTCCAGTGTACTGACAAATCTAAAAGTAGATTTTGAAAAATTCAAAACACAGGGTCATGATCTAACCGAAGCTGGAAAGATGGTTGATGAGATCGACACATTATATTTGGAAAAGAAATTTCAAGATATCAATAATAAAGTAAGCTCACTACGTGCCTATATGGCCCACCTTGAAGAAGAACGATATATAGACCGTGCTAAAGATACGTTATCTTATAGTAAGGCCATGATAAATTATATAAAAAATAATATCAAGGATATAGGTACACGTATCAAGGAGCCGGAACAATTAATCCAGGATGCAAATAAGGCATTAAAAGAGAGCTCGTACAAGCAAGCCGAGAAATTGGCATTATCGGCTCAAAGCGCGGTTGAGAACATCAAACATTCGAAATTGGAGCAGTTTCTATTCGTGTTCCGTCAACTGCAAACCGAGGAGATGCTTAACGACGCCAGGAAGGTCATTGCAAGTATCAAGAGATTGAATGTGGATATAACAAAATCGGAAGAACTTATGAAACAAGCCGAAGATGCGTTCAAGGATGGTGGAGATAAATATGAGGTGGGTCAGGAGCTATTGACCGAGGCTAAACGGTTAGCTCACGAAGAGGAGAACAAAGCTCATGAAAAGAGCGCTACAAATGCGATCTCTGCCGCAGAATCATTGATCATAACTTTAAAGAGTTCTGGTGTGAATGTTGGATCTGCTACTCAATTATTAGACCAAGCCAAGACCGCGTTGAAAATATGCGAATTCAAGAAAAGCATATTATTTGCAGGTAAAGCAAAGCTGGCTGCTAAGAAATTGCAAAAGAGTAGTTGATCATTGAATTAATTGATAATATGTCGAGTTCTTGATAATTTGATGAGTTATCGATGGGTAGTGGCCGTGATGAGTTATTGATTGACAGTAGCGATGAGGTTCATGGAAGTTGTTACATGGCGGTTGATAGGAACACCATTAACCTTGGATAATAATACCTTTAAAAAAGGACGACTTTAATAAAAAGATTATTAATCTTTACACATTAATTCAAGTTTAATGAGTGGATGCGAGATGTGGACGCTTGGTGATTATCAACAAATTGTTAAAGTCATTCATCACCGGGATTCGGACGCTACAACGACTTTTTGATAATAACTGCTTTAGGGATTTGGGTTTTTACAATAATATTACAACCCTCCTCCCACTTCCCACATCCCAAATCCCTAAGTATTTAATAATTAATTCAAGTATCACCGGGATTCGGGATTGGCACGCTTTAAATCGATAATGATTTAACTCGCTTGTGGGATTCGGGTCTTATCGCTAAAATATCAACCCGCCACCCACTTCCCACATCCCTAAGTATTTAATAATTAATTCAAATCCGAGAAGATCCTAATAAATTTGTTAAGATGTTCCACTTCATGAACCTCTTTCGAGCAAAACCGTTTAAAACCACGCCAAAACTTCTTATTGGTTTTCACTCCCGTGATCTGAAAATTAATTTTCAGTTTTTCGAATAATTGTTTTCCCTTCTCATCCCAGTCTGGCAATATAATTACCTCATCATGTTTTCTGGCGACCTCCTCACAAAAATTGAGGATCGAAAGACCAATATTAAGCCGGAAGATCTCACCCCTTACACCTAACTGGCGCAATGCCGCCTCATCGTTCTTACCCTCGACTATAATGGGAAATGTCTCATTTTCATAACATAATTCTTCTATTAATTCTCTGATACGTTCCAGAAGCTTGGGATCATTCATTCAATGCCTCGGAAAGTTTACCGATCGCTTTGTCCTGGCCTATGCCAATTGCCTCGATTGTTTTTTGGGTCGAGCGCTCGCCTTTTATTATCCTCAAGTGTTTCAAGTCCAGATCCAATATAGTTGAAAGCAATGATAGAAGCTCCATATTTGCTTTACCTTTTCGGGCTGGCGCACTCACTTTGATCATTATTCTCTGCCGCCATGGATTATATCCCTTGACACCCGCACGTACAGCACCAGGGGTAAGTTCAATATCGATAAGAACACCGTTTTTCGTTGGGCGAATTACATCCGAATAATCACTACTTTGAGTTTGACGAGCTGCCATTTTGTATCATCAAAAACCGATCTAAGCATATTCATTACATTTATAACAATACCAACGGTTATATTCCTTGACAAATTCCAAAGGCTCTCTGCAGCGTTCGCAAAGATATTCCTTCTTCTGTATCCTAGACGCCCCACTACCAGATTTGAATTCCTTGCCGCAATCTGCACATCTGCCCGAACCATCATCAAAGAACCGCAGATTACGTGATTGGCACCATGAACATCTTCCTTTGATACGTTTTACCGCTTTGGAGTGTGCGGGCGGTTTATGTGTTGGTCTTTTTCGACCTTTCGGTCTACGGTCAAGATCCTCATCACTCCTTGATCTGGGTCTAACTTTTGTTCCGACACCTTTTTTATGTCCGGTTTTCTCTTCTTTTTCATGTTTTCTTTCCCGATGATCATCTCGTTTCGCTCGCTTAGCATCACGAGCTCTATGCTCTCTTCTTTCTTTACCGCCAAGTGATCTTGACACATTTTCTTTCTTTGGTTTGGGTTTGGCAGGTTTTGATGGGCCAACACCTTTGAACACACCGGTTCTACCGCAATCCGGACACTTGATCTTTACGGGTTTTGAGGAGCTCTTGATCTTAATATCTCCCCCGCATTTACATTTGATCTTTATTGTTTTGCCCGCTTCACCTTTGGTTGGTGCCTTTTTCTTTTCTTTCTTCGGCTCTTCTTCTTTTTTCTGCCAACCACAGGCATTACAATAAGTATAAGGTTTATAAATCTCGTTACCGCACTCAGGACAGTGGTCGTCCATAGGTCCACACCTACCAAAATGATATTATATAGAGCAAAAAGATTGCCCCTGAAAGTATTCAAAGACCTAATATATGTAATTATTTATAACTATTCCTAATGATTATTATTATTTTACATTCAAAATCAAAATAGAGACCATGATTATTTTGAAAATAATTTAACCGGTGGTAGCCCTGGTGAAGAGATTATTAGTAAGCATCCATGAGAAATTGGTATTTTTTGCACCAGTTTTGGTGGTAATTGCAATAGCTACTTTTCTGGTATTTTGCACATATCAAGCCGATTTCATAGTTACCGCTACGGTTTTTTCCGAGGAAGGGAGCGGTTCGGATGCTGCATCCGCAGGCTTATTTAATGCTTTGACTTTCATACTTCCGGCAATTATTGGCGGTTTTGGCATTGCACTTCTTTTCAAATACAGAAAAAAATTAACCTTGAAGGCCTTTTTTGGCGGTGCATTATTCTTCGCAGGTACATTCATAACCTTTTTTTTCGCTGATTCCATCCTATACATTATCAGGACTCAATTCTATGGTATATTTATTCTCGATATGGGGCCGCTTTATTTCTCCTTTATCGACCAGGAACCAATGATCGGTATGAGCGAAATATATTATGTAATGATCATTTGTTGTGGATTGTTAGGTTTCGGGATGGCTCATATTTTAATTTCACGAAAGTTTATGAGACATACAAAAAATTATGCAATTCTATTCCTGAGCGCATTAATGGGAGCCTTCCTCGCCGTTATACTCCCTACTTATACGATAATAATCCTTTTGGTCGGGCTTTCGATCTACGACATATATTCTGTTCGTCATGGGCCAATTAAAGATATCATGAAATACACTCTCGAAGATGAAAACAATTATGATCATTATCATGATCAAACCACCCCTACCGATTCCGATTCAATAACCCAACACTCCACCGGTCCCGGGCAAAAAAAACAACAAAGATTTGGTTGCATAGCTTTAAGAATTGATAATGTTCTTGACGATGATCATAACGATGATTATGACGATGATTCCATTTTAACCAGTATGACCTACAGTGCAAGAGATTGGGATGTGGGTATTGGCGATCTGGTTTTTTATTCAATGCTGGCTTCGCAACCGTTAACACCATATTTCATATATCATCATGGCGCGGATCTGATGTCTACGTACGGGCTTTGGATATTTTGGTTAATAAGTCTGTTCACCATGATCGGTATCTTGATCGGGTTTGTTATTACAATACGTTTACTTGAACGTAATTCGATGCTGCCGGGGCTACCGTGTTCGATAGCTCTTGGGTTAATAGGTTTTCTTGGATCTACGATTATTTTATCGATCATTTGACCCTGGAATTTCTTGTTGCTGTGTTGATC
The DNA here is from genome assembly GCA_020696345.1 of Thermoplasmata archaeon. Classification (GTDB taxonomy): domain Archaea; phylum Thermoplasmatota; class Penumbrarchaeia; order JAEHCK01; family JAEHCK01; genus JAEHCK01. The sequence continues at coordinate 22,763 of JAEHCK010000062.1, forward strand.
CATTGTTGTGTTAAAATATATCAGGCCTAAAAATTAATAACTCATTTTAGATTCTATTCAGCAACAAGCCATCTAGGTATACATTGATCGTTAATTACTCAATGATTTTATTAATCGATAAATACTTAATGTATCTATCAAAGATCCTAATAATTAATCGCAATATAAAACATCTCATTTTCCTTCATACCACAAGCGACCATAGGGAGCGTACGCACACCTCAGACTTCGCTCAATAATATGATATTTTAATAAAAAGCAGCTAAAAAGAAGTATTAGATTTGTTAATATTCATTTTCATAAACTGAGTATTTCAAAACCGAAAAGAATTTAAATAAATAATGTTGTAATATAATATAGGAAAGAGGATATAGGCGTTTTAATTATAGGAACCTGCTCGATCTTTTTTAATCATGAAAGTGATAAGATATGGTTGATATTATAAAGATGAAGAAAAAAGTGTGCTTATTAGGCGATGAAGGAGTGGGTAAGACCAGTCTTATCAGAAGATATGTCCTTGATATGTTCGATGATGAATATATCGCTACTCTGGGTGCGAAGGTTTCAAAAAAAGAGATCGACCTGAATTTTTCTAAAGAAGTAGAAAAACCCGTTTATGCTAATATCAAACTTTCAGTGTGGGATATCTTAGGCCAAAAAGATGAGTCTACATTGCGCGCTAGACCCGTCTATTATAGAGGAACCAACGGTGCATTGATCGTTTGTGATATTACTCGGAAAGATACTTTCAAAAACATTCCTGAATGGATCAAATCGTTAGATAAAGTGGAATATAATCTACCATTAATAATCATAGGTAATAAGATCGACCTGTACAAAGAGGCCAGTGTGTTCTATAAAGATCTGGAAGAGCTGGGTAAAAAATATAATTACCCAATATTCCTTACAAGTGCCAAAACAAATAGCAATGTAGAAAAGGCCTTTTATACATTAACAGAAATGATGATAAAGAAGTATTTTGAGTGAAAGGATATGTTTTTTTCATTATTCTATCGAAGATTTTTTAATATATAAAATTCATTGCATGTTCGATGATCAAACAACTGGTAACTCTGGGGGTAGTTTTAATACTGGCAATTACAACCGGTTGTGTTCTTCAAGACCCGAGATCCAACCCTTCGTATTCAGTATTTCCCGAAATAATACTGGATTATGATTTTGACGCCAGTGAGACCGGGATCTGGGTAAAAAGTGCATTAAGCGATTTTAAGTATGATTCCATATTGCTCGAGGTCATAAATGAAGATAAAAATGAAAAACAGACCATTCAAGAAAACAATACATACTGCATATACACATATACCGGATTAGTAAGCTTTGAAGTCGAAATTACAGTAACTTTTGAGGATAAAATATTCAATATGCATCGGGATGTAGAAATAGCTTTCATTGAAGATGAGATAGAAATAACTATATTTGATCGGGATAAAGAAACAGAAGAATTGATCCATGAGAACGATCTACCTTATAAGAAAGTATTAGAAGAGATCTAACAATAAAAACAATTAAAACATAAAATCAAGAATAATATTACATAAATTAAAAATATACAATAATAACTCTATGTAGCACAAGGGGAGATAAATGTTACAGAAACATGATCTAAGAAAAATAAAATATCGCATTCCATTCGTTTATTATTTCTTACTTTTGATCTTAGTAATCATAACCATCTGGATAATTGGTACATATTCAGGGATCATTCCGATCACGGATATACTTTTAAACTTCATCGGCTTTATTAGCATGTTGATCTCCATTACTATGTTAGCAGTAATTGGTGCAATATTCTTAGGCATGTATCTAAGTCATAGAATTTTAACCAAGAAAGGTTTCACACCCTTTGAGATCTCCATGCTGGAGATGCATGAAGATATAAAATATATGAAAAAACAAATAGCTAAATTAAAAAATGATCTGAATAATAAAGATAAAAAATGAATTTAAATGGTATTTATTTGAAAGATTTTTCTACCATCCTTGAATACTCTGATTGCACCCGAGGCTGACACAGTGATCGCAATTGCTTTTGTGGTTTTGCTAACCGAAGCAGCGGCAAGATGCCGGCCACCGAGTCCGCCTTGTAAATATATATCCCAACTGACCCCAATGTACCTACCCATGGCAATTGCTATACCCTCGTTATTTATCAAAAATGCACCATCAAGTTGGGCAAGTTCTTTGAAAGTCTCCCAATTTTCTTTATTCAATGCATTTTTAGTCTCTTCGGTGTGGCCCTTAAAAGGATTTAATATTAGTGGTCTGGAATGCTTTAATACATTCTCGGAATCTCCAATCACGAATAATGATCCAATATTTCGACCCTCTCGCCCCTCTCTCGCGATCTCATATGCAAGGTTCAGAATGGTCTCAAGTAAACTCATATCAATACGATCACCGATCTCATCTTTTAGGTGCATCAGGGCAACATTAGCCGCATTGAAACTGATCAACGCCTCGATATCGGTGCTGATCATGCAAATTACATGATCATCAACTGAGATAATTCCTTCGATACATGAACCAAGTAATAGATTTTGAACCTGTTCTAAAATATTGATACTGTTCAAGGGCATTTCTTTAATATTTTTAACTTTGATACCCATCTCCATCAAGTCATCATGTACTGGCTGTTTATTGGTTGCAACAATCAAATTTATCTTTGGTATAGACTGTCTCACCGAATCGATAAGTTCTCGGTTATTGGTAACAATATAAAGAATTGTTGCCTTTTTTTCGTTTATTAACGTTTTACAAGCATTAATTAATGCCTTCATTTTGATCAATGTTGTATGATTTTATCATATTTATATATTTTTGGACTCAACCTGGATTGATAACTTTCTCAACAGGTTAAAATTAATACGAAAAAGTTTATATTAAATCAGATACTACATAAATATGGACAAGAAAAACATGTCAATAATATTAGTTTTAATAATAATATGATCGTATCAAATTTGTGATGACAATATGGCCGAAACTCTTTTTAAAATTGATCGATTAGGTAATCGAGAAAAAAATAAAGATTTCAAGTTTGCATCTAAAGAAGGTTTGTTAATAGTCAGTCTACTTTTGTTCATCGTCTATGCTGTTTGGTATAAGATATTCGAATTTTATTATTATGATAACTTTATTAGATGGCTATTTATTTTCATGGCATTTTCAATTGTGATATTTGTCACCATGGTCCTCCTATTAATAACTGGCTTTATTGTACTCTGGAAAGACCGGGATTATATAATGAAACATGAAGGGTTCGGATCCATATTTTTCTTAATTGGTTCAATAATATTAATTACGATCCCATTTGCATGGGCAGGGGGTGTTATAAACTTTCAAGATCATTTAGCACAAAATACTATTATTTTTATAATTTTAGGCTCGATATTTTGTATAATTGGTTCATTCATTCTAGCACGAACGGGCGGGTTCTTTTCTGTCTGGTTAATTGGCATTGCAATATATTTGATAATATCTTTTCATGAAGGGTTCAAGTTTTTTGTTGATTCCGACAAGGTCGGGAGTTATAATGATTTTCTTGGGATCATTGGTAGTTATTTTATGGTTGCTGGCTTTATTCTATTCATTTACCATGATGTGAAATTCTTTTATTTAAGTCGAATAATAAAACGCGGGAATAAATACCGAAGAGAGAAGAAATACAAAAATGCATTGGAATGTTTTAAAAAGACATTGAAGATATACCCATTATTTACCACTGCTTTGAATAATATGGGTAATGTATATTTCAACATGGGAAAAGCCGATGAAGCAATAAAATGTTACCAGAGAGCCCTGAACATAAATCCGAATTATGGCAATGCAAAGAAGAATCTTAAAGTAGTTTCAAAAAAACTGAAAAAGACAGTATTATAACCCAAAGGAAAAGTCAAACTCGAACAATTTGTTGGCACAAATTATTCTTGAGCTAAGAATTCTTATAATAAATAACACTGGTTAGAGAATTCTTACCCCGGTAAAAGTGATCAGAACTTTTAACTGGGTAAGAATTCTGAGTTATTTGTAATGCATTTTTTAAGACTTCTTAGTTA